>JAQURM010000004.1 GCA_028715605.1 Desulfovibrionales bacterium | reverse complement strand
CCAAGACAATTCCTGCAAATACTCTTCACATCCGATACAAAAATAGCTCAGGCTGCCCTGTATGACAATTCAAGTTGATACTTTCCTCCACCGAAAAGATAACTTAAAATAGGGACTAAACTGTTACTTGGA
Source organism: Desulfovibrionales bacterium (assembly GCA_028715605.1). Taxonomy (NCBI): domain Bacteria; kingdom Pseudomonadati; phylum Thermodesulfobacteriota; class Desulfovibrionia; order Desulfovibrionales; species Desulfovibrionales bacterium. Next base: position 196,378 of record JAQURM010000004.1, on the reverse strand, counting down.
CCTTTTATATTAACCACTAAATTTTCTTATTGCACGTTCAGCACATACTGCAACAATATACGTCCATTTCTTAATATTAGAGTTGGCCATAAACGGATCTGGTAGAGTCGTCTTTTGAAGCTGTTTTTCTTTTGCATGCACCAGTGAATTTCTGAACGCGTACAAACCAGCTACAAAATCATGTAGTTTCGAATCTTTAATCAAGTTTTGATTCTTTGCGTATTCAAATAATTTCTTTTTTTGTGAAGATGTTAAAACATTCTCAATAAGGTTCCGAAGTTGTTGTTCTTCGTTTCGAGCAGAGGCAATATCGAAGATGTCCTGAGAATTTGCTGACAGATCATTTCTTAGGACTTCGATTTTATCCAATATGGCTCTTACAAAAAAGAACTCAAGAACTCTATAGTATGAAATGAACGACTCATTACCAGATGAAATGCATGCATGGTTATAAAGAACCAGCGGTTCTGTACTTGTAAAATCTTCTCTCGTTCGAATTCTTTTTCTGATTATTTTTTTAAATGCTTCTTCGGGTTCTGTGCCACCATAGAATATGCCAAGCGGATCATCAAAGTCTGTTTCGAGGTGCTTTAAAGAAGCGACCAAACCCACAGGTTTAAAATAATGGGAATTGATATAGAAAAGTGCCTTATGAAAACAGGCCTCTGAGAGTCCCTGCTCAACACCATGTAATCTGACGCTTGCAAAGCTATTAAAACCATCAGGATGGACATCCGAATCGCGATAATGAGATTCCATTAGCAAAACAATAAGTGGCGATGCATTGCCTACAACAACTGATACGTCACCGATTCTGAATTTGAGCGATGACGATCCTGGCCATTCAGAAGGTAAATCAAGAAAGAAATATTGCGGATGCTCAATTTTTATAAAATATTCGGAATAACTATCAAAAGAAACCCCACAATCGCCATGATATTTTAAACTTCGAATATCATCTACCAGGTATCCAGCCTCAATGATTTCTAATTGGTTTTTATTTAATCGGAGTGTTGATGAGGCACCTGGTACAGTTATTTCAATGCCTGTGCCTCTGGGGTTTATTTCGAATTCAGTGCCAGTAAATGCACGCAGCTGGTTATCGATTTCAGCATAATTTTCAATTATTTTTTCAAAGTCTCTCATTGCAAATATGTGCCCCAATGCGGCGGTAAGCGGCAGCCCGCGCAGCGGGCGTCCGTCTTGACTGCCTGGTTCTCTGCCCGAGCTCCGCGAGGGCAGAAGGCAGTCATCGCTTACCGCCGCATTCTCTACCGAGCGGAGCGAGGGAGAGAACTCAGAGTTAACCGGCGGCGGTCTACGGCCTTCGATCTTGCGCAGCCCCATTCCACGCCGTCCGGTTGAACGACGTGTTAGCTCTTTCAAGGACTTAGATAGAAGATCGGCATAGTTGTCAAGAGGAGTCTAGTCTTGGTTACGCCACCAAGACCCAGGATAGGTATTCAGTTTGCCCGTGTAACTCGTTGTGGTTTATTAGCTTTTTAGGGTGAGTCGTATGGTCCGAGAAACCGAGCGCCGTCAAAATGGATAAGGTGGGAAGGCGCATCGGCAACCCACACTTCTGTTTCCCATGCAATCTCACCAAGATACCGACTCATGGTCGCGCGGTCTGGGAATGCCGTTACATAAACCAATCCGGCCCTTGATCCAGTGAAAAGGCGAGCCAGTTCTGCGTGTCGCTTTCCGTCCACTGGTCCATGGCTTGTGACAGATTCCACCAAGAACAACCAGTTGCGCTCCTTCATATACAGTACTACATCGGGCATCTTGCCATGTGAATCGATATCGACGCGCAACTCGGCCAGTAAGGGGGCATCAAAATAGCCCCACTTGTCGCCTGTGTCACCAGCATAGACCAGAATACCACCGGGTGCAAAGCGCGATCCGAAATCCTCGATTATGGCCCGGATTAACTCACTGTGTTCCCCTGGGCTGAGGGTAATTTGCTTGCCTGGCGCAATCTGTACCGGAATGCGGTTCTGCTCGCGCTCCTTCGCGTATTTAGCGGCCAGCGTTGCGCGATGAGCCAGGTAGTCTGTTAGCTTATCATGCCATTTCTTTGATCCGAAACTGCGTAGTAAATCCAGAGTTATGGGCTCGATCTGATAGACCGCTTTTGGACTGTTCACGGGCCGGCCGGGATTGTCCGGGTTATAGACTGCGATCCCGGCATCCACGAACTGATGCATGGTTTGGCGACGCACAGTCTCACGCGTGTTCGGCGCATACTCTTTTTGATAGTGTTTCCGAGCCCAATCCATGATCGGTGTAATGCCCATAAGAGGTTTTTCCGCCTGGCTCCATTTTTTCTTAGGCGTGAGGTTCAATAGAGCAAGTAAGCACAAAGCGGAACGTTCGTTCTGCTGCGCACGGGGCAAGCCAAGGGAAATAAGGATCTGATTCGCTTCGGTGATGTGCTTCTGATGTTTATCCGTCATTCGACCAAACCTTCCAGCTTTTTGTCGACCATAGCCTGCGTCAACTCAGGGCAGTGCATGGCCCATTCGCCAAGGGCAATCAACGCCTCGCGGCTCGGATACTTCATAAGCTTGAGATCGGTAGCATTGACCTGTGTGTGACCATTGAAGAGTCGGAAGTTCTTATCGACGGCGGTGGTGCTAAGAAACACTGCCAACCCGTGCGCAAGAGCTTCCGGCAAGCTCCGCTTGCCCATATGGAATACGTTTAGGTGGTTTTCGAAGCCCAACATTTCGGCACCCGTGAAGTCCTCCGTCTGTACCACACGAGCTACAATCCGTCGGCTCTCTTCCTTTGATGAGAAGCGGCGTACAACACAGTAGTACCCGTTTGGATACAGCCACTTTTCCGTCTCTGCATTGCGGTGGATGGCATTGGGCTTCTTCGTGCCTACCTTCGGCCATTCGACACGTCGGCCATTAAAGTGGCAGGGATAAAGAAGAGGGACGGTATCCGGTCCGGGCATGCTTCGCAAGTGATCTTTCAAACGAAAGTCTACCACCGGGCCAGTAGATACAGTGATGCCGATATCTGCCAGCGAAGACTGAACCGCTTCCGATAGTCCAATGGTTTCCATTTCCACTGAAGTCGGCACATGGATAAAGCGCTCCGGATCATCTGGGAGGACAATGCGGTCAAAAGGATGTGTGTGAGTCACAAGGTCATCAAAGCTATCGTCTGTGGAGGTCGAAACTGTCACGTCGCCCTGCTGTCGCCCGCGCTCAAGCATGATGATAATGTTCTCTTGCAGCACGCCATCATCCTTGAAAGCCTTCTTGCGCGAGTCGAACAGATGTATGTGGAGAATCGCCGCGCGTTCCAGTATGAACTCGCGGAATGGGCGATAGTAAGGCCCGTTGCAAAAACTTCGTGGTATGATAGCAACAAGTTGACCATGGTCGTCAAGCAGCGATAGAGACAAGGCCACAAAAGCCGAGTACAGATTGACAGTCTCAATACCGACTCGACTCAGCGCAGCACGGTGTATGGAACTGCTCCGTATTTTTTTGTAGGGGGGATTCAGGATGGCGTGCGTGTATTTTGGAAGAGCTTTGGCAAACAAGTTTCCGTGGAGGGAGCCAGACGCAATCGTCACGAAGTCCCCTCCCCGGATATTTGAAACAATGTTCAGATTCTCCTTGTATTCGTTAAGTGTTTGGGACAAATAAGGATGCAGAGATTCGTCTATTTCGAATACATCTGCTTCAATGCACAGAGGATCAAAGCCTTCGGAAATCCATCTTTCTATGAAGGCAGCAGTAAGGGAGCCAATACCTGCCCCGGGGTCCAGCAGATGACAAATGCCTCGGGGCACTCCCCCAAATAAACTGGCCATAAACCGAGCAGTTGTTGCTGGTGTGAAAAACTGGCCTAGCTGAGATTTCCGCTTCGCATCGGTAGCTCTTGATACCCTCAATCTTGATTGTTCGACTGCTGATAGCAATGACGTACCTCCCAGTTTACACGCTGATGTTCTAACAACCGCGAAGCCGATTTGAAAGCCCAGGCTGCTTCGTTTCCATGTACCTACACCCCTTCATATTTTTCTTTTTCTTTGGACTTTAGTACAGTTTCGGGTATGAGGCAAGTATCGAATGGTTTCGCAATACGTACAAATCAGCCGCGCCGCCTCTGCCTTCCCGAAAAACCCACACCCTTACCCGGCGTCGGCTGGATTTGAGGGTTAGAAAAAAGCGTTACACAGTGCCGATCTCAGCGGTAACCGGTACTGACTGGACAACCTGCCTAATATTGCGATACGTGTCTGCCGGCCTCAAAGAATTTGGACCAACACCAGACTGCATTCTTTTTACAAGGTATTCTTTATCTGACTTGTTCAACAGGTTCCACCACGATGGGCTAAAATAGGTATTCTCTAATTGCTCGACTGCCAATATGAGAGAAGAATTTGCTTTATCTGTATTGGGAATTGACTTAAAAGACTTCACAAAACTTTCTGACGGACCGTCCAGGATGCCAAACCAACCAAATGCCAGGAAAGATCTTGCACCGAATACGGATATATTGAGGCATACATGTTCCATAGGAGCATCACTTCGAGAAATCACTTGCAGCTGGCGTCCAAAAAAGTCTACTTCTGGATGGAATCCACCACAACAAACGAATGGGAGAATTCCGTTGAACTCAAGCGCGTAATGTGGCATTGACAAAAAATCCCGAGCAAGAAACTTTCGGTCATATTCAGCCTTCCACTCCTGGAGATTCTGCATTCCCCTGATCAAACCAGCCCGATAAGCATGGCAATACTGCTGGATGGTCACTTGAGTTTCAAAGTCTTTCCCTCTGTCCATCTCCCTTTGAATATCGACGGCCTTCATAGCATTTTGTTTCGTTAGGTACTCATATGAAATAGCTCTGAATGACAAAAGGAAAGCTGTTTCATTATTTAAAGTAAATGAACTGTTTTCAATCGGCTCGAAAAGCTTATTGTCATGAATTGAACAAAAACCCATAAAGGTAGAAGCTCTTCCTATTCCGACGCTCTCTGGGACAATTTGTCCATCATTTTTGAAAATTCTTTCGTAGCCACGTTTCCCTGAGATTACGTATCCATTTTCAGCTATCGCGCTTAGTCCGCCGGAACGCTGAACTGTGTGTGCCCTGATGAGCTGGTTTGAACAGTTCATCGGAGATGCTTCGGGATGAAGACATATCCCATTCTTTTGGTCCTCAAACATGTCATGAATCAATTTGCCGATCGGTATTTCCGGTTGAAGGTGCCTATCCTTATGACATTTTTTCCATTTCTTTCGCGATCCACACCAGCAAGGTTCATTTCTGCCCATAATTATTTTGGGTTCGAGTGGGCGTGGGGGGATGAATTCAGCTTCTAATGAAGGATGCATGTCAGGTACTTTCTAACGATTTAAATGAGGCGCAGGGGTAACCGGCGAATGAAAAAACCACAGAGGCTATTCCCTGTCGCCTCGATTTTGTTGTTAGAGTTTTTCGTTTTTATTTTTTCCTTCATAGCCCGCCACCCTAATCAGGGATCGCTTCAATAAGACTCGATGGCGTTTTTGTTTGTATTATTCGTGTAAGTTTGAAGCCGGCGGTTGACAGGAGCTTACGATATTCTACTTCAGTTCTCTCACGCCCACCAAAATTTACCAGCATATTTAGATCGAGAAGTTTTCCGAAGAAAGGCGCATTACCCGGAGGAAGTATCATTTCGACAAGAAGCAGCTTTTCCGCGCCTCCCATAGTTCTTCGGCAATTTTTGAGAATAATGAGACTCTTTTCATCATCCCAATCGTGAAGGACCGAGGCAAGGATATAAACATCGCCTCCCGACGGCACAGAAACAAAAAAATCTCCGCCGATATACCTACAACGATTTGAGATACCTGCAGACACAAGACTTTTGTTAGCTTCTTCCGCAACTTCGGGGCGATCAAAAACAATTCCTTTTGCTTGGGAATTTTGTTTGAGCATTGCCGCCATAAGGGTGGCTCGCCCACCGCCGATGTCAATGATTGTCGAGAAAGGCGTGAAGTCGTATGCCGCCACAACCGCAAGGCCATTCATCGTGACGAAGCCCATCATTGCCTCATCGAATAGCCGAGCAAGTTCAGGGTTTTGTTTAAGATACTCGAAATAGCCCATTTCGTGTAGATGGCCAAAAGCGGTTTCCCCTGTACGAACGGAATGGAGAAGGTGACCCCAGGGTTCCCAACCGAGCTCTCGTCCAACGATTGAAAACGCACGCAGTGATCCGGGGCCGCTCTTGAGACATTTTCCGATAGCGGTCAGCGCGAAACGTCGTGGTTCTACTTCTGTGAAAACACCAATGCTCGCAAGTGCACTAAGAAGACGATAGAGAGAGCCAGGATGAGCACCTACGCTCTGTGCAAGTTCCTGGGCACTGATAGTCTTATCTCCAGTGTGGTCGGCAAGTTCCAATTTTGCTGCAACATATATCGCCGATGAAACCCAAAAACCTGTGATCATCTGCATCAGCGCAGCAGACGGCGGAATGCCTTCACGATTATCTTTCATATTTTGCCTTGCTCTTTCAAAGTTAAGCGGCCCTTTGTCCGCTTGGACTGCTGGTTGGCGTAGAGCGATATTTGCCGGAGCCAACGACATCATCACTTGTGCCAAATAGCTCAGCGTGTTTTTTACGCTGGGCTATTTGGCGTCAAGTACATGAAATTGTTAGCTTTTTCTTTTTTGTGCAATTACAGAAATCCAATTTTTTTTAGGTAAATTATCTATTTTTTCTATCTGATATCCTGCTTCAGACAGAAAATTTTTATACTCATCTGGTGTATGAATCTTTATATTAAGCAGATTGACCAATTTACTATTTCGTTTTTCAAACTGGTCATCTTTATATGCTGCATGAACTAATAAAAGAAATGCTCCTGGTTTTAATACACGTTTTACCTCAATTAAATCATTAACTAAATTAGGCCAAAAATAATATGTTTCAATTGCTGTTACAAAATCAAACATTTCATCTGGAAACGGTAAAGAGGAAACGGTGCCATACAGTATTTCAACAGTACCTTGTTTTATAAGATTGTCATTTACCTTTTTTGATAATTGAACCATATCCTTAGAATAGTCAATTCCGTAGACCTTTCCTTTTGATATGGATGAAGCTATCTCTTTAACGGCCTTTCCTCCACCACAACCTATATCAAGAACACATGAATCCGATTTAATAGAAATATGACTAAGTCCCCACTGCCTAATTTTGGCATGTTCGAAGTTCATTGATCTTCCGACAAGTCTACCAAAACAACCTGAAGGTTTTCTACATTGCATTCCAATTTTTTTTAACAATCCCATGACCTACTCCAGCAATGGTATAAGCTAACGTTAAGCTAACCTGACCGCGCCACCTGGCCTTGCCGCGTTAGCGCCGCCGACGTTCTCGCGGTCAGGTTAAGCGCCTGGTTCGCTGATCTTTCCTATTTGTTTGCCCTTATTATCAAGAGGTTACCAGATGTTTCGTGTTTTGCGGATAGGCCAATTTGCTCAAAAATTTTTTTATGGTCAGCCATGGTTCTTGAAACCAATTTGCCGCTGTTGGCTAATGCCTCAAAATATTTGTCCGCAAAACGATTGGCGCGAACCAATGTAGTGAAATACATTTTGCCATTCTTCGACATGATGGTTTTCAATTGCTTGAGGAGAGGACCTGTGTCACTGAGACAATGGAGCAGATTCTCAGAGAGTATTGTTGTAAATATATTTTCTTGAAATGGGAGTTGGAGAGCGTCAGCGTGAAGGAGAACCAGGTTATCTGGGATCTTACCGTTCTGTTTTATTAATCTTGATTTAGCCATGCGGAGCATTTTAAGTGACTGGTCCGTTAAGATCACTGGACGTTTTGTGTACTGACTATATGTTTTTGCTGTGAATGCAAGAGAACCGCAGCCAATATCCAAAACAGGCCCATCTTGAGAAGAATGGAGTGATTCGCTTGCTACTTGAGAAAATATTTTGACTGAATACCCCCAAATAAGGCGGTTATAAATTGGATTGCAAGCTACCAGGTCATATATAAAACCGAACTGGCTGTCATACTCATTTCCAGAGTTACCATCAGGGAGAACAGAGTAAATATTCGGCTCAACTGCTCTGAGCGTAATATTTTCCAACAACATGGCTGACAATTCATTTTCAGTAATTTTTATCATGCGATTACTCCATTGTTACAGCGAACGCCCGGATGACGGGCTTGACCCGTCGATCCGATGGTTAGATGAAAGGATGGTTACTTCTATGATCGTTGAATTTTACAAGGGAGTTGGTAAGACAATAGATGTTTACGCCTCTCGGACTATGGATCAAATACCAAGAAAAGGCGACCAAGTTGTGTTTGCAAAATGCGCTGGAACGGTCGAAGTGGTTCACTGGATATTCACAAAACATCCTTCATTGGGGAAGGAACCATACGCAAAGGTGTATTTCATCTAACGTCAAAATCAGCGGCGCGTTTTTATGCGTCCGCTGGATTTACTTGTTGTGCGGCGTCGCAGACTCATTGAGCAACCTTTTTGCCTGCGCAATTACAGTTCTCGGAAACTCGATATTCAGAGGTTCTGTCACGCTCTTGAACAATTCGAGACTCCACGTCCACGTTTGATGATAGGCTGCACATAGTGCTCTTGGTTCTGCACTGCTTGTGCATGCCAGATAGCGATTATACGAGTCCTCCGAGATATCCTTTTCGAGCGCGCGTGAAGGTGTCGGCCAGTGGTCTGTTGCCCCTTCGTGGAGTCGAACCAGCTTGAGTAGGTTTTCATGTGCTTTGCTGAGCAAAGCCCAGGCGCGAGCGTACTCTCCCCGATTTAAAAGATTGGCCCCAAAGAGCATCAGGCTGATGAGGTTCAACACAAGCCCTTCCACCAGCGGTGCGCCTTCACGTATCGGGGGATCGCCCACGAGAGCGCTTGCATACCTTGACAACTCTCCTGATCGGTCCAACAAAACAGCCGCCTCAAGCGAGGGAAACCACCCATAGCCTTGCCAAGTGGAAATGACCGGTATGTCCGATTTTCGCATGAAATGGAATTCACCGCGAATGCCGTTTTCAAAAAGTGCGGTGTGGTGGCCGAAGTCGTCCGGAAAGTAAGCAGCAACCGGACTTACGGCATTAAGCCACGAGCGCTGATCGAAATTTTCAAAATGGTCATCCTGGATGAACACTGCGAATTCGATATCAGAGAACTCGTCACCCTCTCCGATAGCAAATGAGCCGAACATCAATGCCGCGATTATTCGTGCATCCTCATGACAACCTTCCTTGAAGAGTTCTATCATTTTCAGTTGAAGCATAGAAATATCCTTTTATTGAAGCCACAGACCCCCTGTGTCAGGAAAGGTATACGCAGATTTTTGTTTTTTTCGTAAGCACAACATATTATTATCTAGTTTTCTGGATAATATCAGGAACTTTCAGTATGGTCAATAAAATAAAAAGTACATCTTGACGTAACCACTTAAATTCATTATATTTGGCAAGTTGAATAATATCCCTTCCGTCATGTTATCTAGTGTCTGTTACATACTATGCTCAAAATACCGGACAATATTTTAGTTCAATATGAGGCCATCCTCACAAAAAAAGTACCGGCTGTTTCTGTTCACTCTGATTATAAAAAATGGCTTCGGTACTTTTTGGATTTTTGCGGTAAATACCCCGTGCCGGATTCCAAGTCGGAGCGGGTGCGCTTATTTATCGAAAAGCTGCGGGAAAAAAAGCAGACCCCGGACCAGCAAAAACAGGCCGCTTATGCCGTGTCTCTTTATTTTGAGATACTGCGGAACCTTGATAACAAAACCCCGTCTGTGAGTGTTAATTCAAACACAATATTGTCTCCCGTTCCTGACCCGCAGCCGCCGAAACGCGTTCCTGAAGCCGAATATGCGGAGAAGTCGGTCTCTCCTGAATGGGATAAGGTTATCGCCGATCTGGCATCTGAGATCAAAACGCGCCACTATTCCCGGAGAACTCTCAAGGCCTATGCGCTCTGGAGTCGTCAGTTTCAGAAGTTCCTGCGGGATAAACCGCCTCATGAACTGTCGTCGGCTGATGTGAAAGAATACCTCACCTATCTCGCCGTGAAATGCCATGTCGCCGCTTCGACTCAAAACCAGGCGTTCAATGCCTTGCTGTTTGTTTTTCGGCATGTTCTCAAGAAGGACTTCGGCGATCACCGGGACGTCCCCCGCGCGAAGAGGTCGAGATATATCCCCGTGGTCCTTTCCCGGCGTGAGATAGATACCGTATTGAAGCATCTCGAATATCCCTATGACCTTGTAGTCAAATTGCTGTACGGATGCGGGCTCAGGTTATTCGAATGTCTGCAACTGCGGGTAAAGGATTTTAACTTCGACGCCGAAATTCTTACGATCCACGGAAAAGGGAAAAAAGACCGAACCGTGCCTATTCCGCAGACAATCGTACCTGAGCTGACGGCCCAGCTTGAAGCCGTGAGTAAGCTCCATGACGAGGATCTTGCGGCAGGCTTTACAGGCGTCTTTCTCGACAGCTTGCTCGAAAAGAAATATCCTTCCGCCGCGAAGGATTTCATCTGGCAGTGGTTCTTTCCGCAAAAGACGCTTACACCGATTCCGGGCACAAAAGAGCTTCGACGGTATCATCTTCATGAAACGCATGTCCAGAGAGCGCTTTATGAAGCAGTCCGGCGGGCAAGGCTCACCAAGCGCGTCTCGTCTCACACCTTCCGCCACAGCTTTGCCACTCATCTTTTACAGGCAAATTACGACATTCGGACAATCCAGGAACTCCTCGGCCACAGCGACGTGAAGACTACGATGATTTATACGCACTGCGTGCCGAGCAGGACGGTGAAAGAAGCTAAAAGCCCCCTGGATTTTTAATGTGGGATGGATTATGCATGATCAGAAGATATTAATTGTCGGCATAGGTAATCTTCTCCTCCAGGATGAGGGGATAGGGGTGCATATCATCCAGGCCTTGCGAAACAGGGAGCTTCCGGCCCATGTGGATTTGTTGGATATGGGTACGGCCACTATGAACCTGGCCTTTTATCTGGATGGGGTGCAAAAGGTGATAATTGTTGATGCCCTTAAGGCCGGGCAGAAGCCGGGGACAATTTATCAGTGCCGTCCTGAAGACCTCATTGCAGATAAAGAAGGTCCGGTTTCCCTGCATGACCTCGGTGTGGTAGAGTCCCTTTCCATGTCCAAAAAACTGGGTTATGCGCCGGAGGTGGTAATAATCGGCGTAGAACCCAGGGCCATTGACTGGGGGATGGAGCTAACGGATGAGGTTCAGAAGCAGGTGCCGGCCATCATCGATATCATATTAAAGGAATGTCAGAGAAATGGAGGCTAGAGCTGACGGCTACACTTGAGGAAATGGAGACCAAGGCTGAATTAAGACGTCGCATCCTCAAGCTCCGCGACAGCCTCACCCCTTTAGAGCGCAAGACACGCTCAGAAGCCATCGCCGTTCGCCTTATGGCCCTGCCGGAATGGAAGCAGGCCAGGGGCGTTTTTTTGTATGTCTCCTTCCGGAGCGAGGCAGAGACGCAGTACATACTAGAGGTGGCGCTGGAGCAAGGTAAGGTGGTGGCCGTTCCGTACACGGATTATGAGCGGGGTATCATAGTCCCGTCTGTTTTAAAAGACTGGAAATGCGATTTAGCCCCGCGCCGTTTCGGCCTTATGGAACCCAGGGATACCAGCCTCAGCCCATTATCCCCAAAGGATATAGACATTACCGTGGTGCCGGGTTGCGTTTTTGACAACCGGGGAGGACGTGTCGGATATGGGATGGGCTTTTATGATCGTTTTTTACCGGGCCTGCCGGCCGGTTCCTTGAAAGTAGCCCTGGCCTATGAGATTCAGATAGTGCCTTTAGTGCCTTTAGATGAGCACGATTTTCTGATGGATATGATTGTTACCGAACGGCGTATTATTGTTCCAGGGGGCAGGTAAACAAAGCCCAAATGCCGAAGTTGGGCTTTCAGCCTTCAGCATATTTGTTATCCGTTAACCGTTGTCCGACATTTTCTTTCGGTAAACGGTGAACAGTGAACGGTGGGTCAGCTTCATGCTGATTGCTGAGTGCTGACAGCTCATCTGGAACTTCTTGGTTTCCAGATGAAAATTAGTTAACTTGTAGAAATTCCCAGCATTTTTTCCAACTTATTGAGGTTCTTTGGGTCACCCATAGCTATAAGTATATCGCCTACCTGTATCCTGGCATCCGGCGGGGGGTTATAAAGCATTTCACCTGAAGCCCTCTGGATAGCAATTATAATCAGTCCTAATTCCTGCCTTATCCCGGATTCCCTAAGCGGCACATCTGTGATACGAGACGGGGCGCGCACCGGGATCTCCTCTATTTGCAGCTCTATCCCTCCCCGGTGTACGGCTAACTCGATGAAATCAGTCACGGCCGGCCGCAAGATCGCCTGGGCCATCTTACGCGCTCCGATATGGTATGGTGATATAACCCGGTTTGCTCCGGCCTGTAAGAGATTTCGTTCAGCCTTTTCATCAACGACCCGGGCCATGATATAAAGACCGGGGTTCAGGCCGCGGGCAGTGAGTATGATATATACGTTATCAGCGTCGGAAGATACCGTGGCTACCAGGCCCTTGGCCTTTTGAATATTGGCTTTAAGTAATGTGTCTTCCCGTGTGGCATCGCCTTCGATAAATAGATGCCCCTGCTCTTCAATGGTTTTTATCAGGTCCGGGTTGTTTTCGATAATCACAAGCGGCAAGGGTTTTTTGGCAATTTCCCGGGAGATAATCTGTCCAATGCGGCCATAACCGCATATAATGTAATGGTCCTTTAATGCGGCAAGCTGTTTTTCCAACTTTCTCCTCCCCAAAAGCCTTCTAAACTGGCCTTCTACCATGATCTGGGTTATGGTTCCGAACATGTAAAACACAAAACCAACGCCCATGATAAGCAGGCAGATTGTAAAGACCCGCCCTGAACCGCCCAGTGGCCGAACTTCCCCATATCCGACGGTGGTTAAAGTAATAACGGTCATGTAAAGGGCGTCTAAAAATTCCCATTTCTCGATAAGCATATAGCCGCTCGTTCCGAAGGCTATAACGAAAATGAGGATAGTGATGCCGATGAGAATATTGCGGGCTTGAGATGGCGCCATAGCTGATGAACTCGTAAAAAGTCAAAGTTTGGACGCGATGTTTTTAAATTTATAGCATTTCCTTATAGTCAAGGCAAATGCTTTAACAAACCCACGGCAAGCCGAAAAGATAGTAACCGTTCACCGTTATCAGTTTACCGTTGTCCCCAAGAACGTGAAAAACTCTTCTTCGGTAAACGGTGAACGTTTATTAAATATAACGTCTTGTTGTTAGAAAAAAAGAGGCGGGACAGAAGTTATAGCCTACTCTATCCCGCCGCCGTAAGGAGAGCCATATTTTTGATTTCTTAAAGGGCCAGTTCGCTATTATCAAGGACTTGATCGATGTCCAGCAGTATCTTAACCTGTCCTTTGACCTTGGCCATGCCCAGGATATAGTTCGTGTCCATTCCAGTCCCAAAGTTAGGTGTGTTTTCTATCTCTTCCCGATTGATGTTTAAAACCTCGGAGACGGCATCCACCACTATCCCGACCAGGGCGGGGCGGCCTTTGACCTGAACATCCACCACAATAATGCAGGTCCGTTCCGTATAAGGGATAGATTCCATGCCAAATTTTAAACGCAATTCCACTATAGGTATAACCTTGCCCCGCAGATTGATTACACCTTTGACATAAGACGGTACATTTGGTACGGAAGTTATATCCATCATGCCGATAATTTCTTTCACTTTTAAAATTTCCAGGCCATATTCTTCCTTACCTAACACAAAAGTTAAATATTTCCCTTCCCTGGCCGCTAATTCCTGAAAGCCGGCCTCGACTTGTGTTACTGCTTCTCCCATGGCGATTACTCCTTTTTGCTTAGGTTTTCTCCTGAAAATTAACGTGGCAAAAATTACTTACATATTATTAACGGCATGTTTTATAAAAACATTAACGATTAGTTGGTGATAATCAGAATGTTCATAACATTTTTCTGGATTCCTTTTTTAGTCTTTTATGCTATAAGGTGACAAAAGAAAGACCACGTAAGCGTGGGGGTAATCTATGGATAGAGAACTTATTATAGCAAAACACATAAAAGAATTTCAGTCCGGCCAGCCGGTTGATCCCATAAAATTACTTGGCCCGCTGAATAAGGCAGGGGATGAGATAAAAGATTCTTTAATTGCCGCAGTGAAAAAAACTACGGCCATCAAACATGATCTTGGGATTACTGCGGCAAAGACGTTATCTGCAGCTTATGCAGGGTTGACCCCGGAAAAAATAGACCTCTATGCGCAGGTTATTACCCGTTTTGCGGGTAAAAGTTATCGCTTGGCAGCCACAGTCGCTCAGCACCTTCCTGCTTATCTGAATAAATTAACCCCGGAAATGATCTCTGAATATGAAAATATTATTGAACAAACCTGTGCACAAAATTGCCAGGTAGCCGTTACCTTTGCCAGGAATTTGCTTGAATGGATAGACAAGGTAAATAAACCGGCCAGGGCCAATTACTTAAAAACAATTAGTAATATCAGTATGTTAAGCTATAGGGTAGGTCTTGCTGCGGCCGAGAGTTTGCCGTCATTTATCTCTGGTATCAGTAAGGATACGATGGAGACCTATGTAGCCGTAGTGAGTCGTGGCGCAGAAAATGATTATAAGGTCGGCATGATAATGGCAGAGAAGTTGCTCCCGCTGCTTAAGGATATGGATGAGGCTATTATCAAAAAATACGGGGAAGTCGCCGGCAACATAGCGGCCAGAGACAGGGAATCCGGCGTTATTATGGCCGATAAGCTATTGCACTATCTGACGGAGATCCCCGCCTCCCTGAGGCGTCGTTACCTGGATACAGTGGGCATGATCGCGGTGCGAAATGGCCGGGTAGGGGTATTTTGCGCCGATAAGATTTTACAATTATTAGAAAAAATTGATGAGAAGGCCCTTTCCCTTTATGCTAACATTGTAACGCTGTGCGCAGAACAGGATGAGAAGGTCGGTATGGCGGCCGGGGAGAGAGTCCCATATTTACTCAGGGATGTAGAATCCAGGTTCCATGTAAATTATCTGGAAGTAGTGCACCGCCTGGCCAAACTCCATGGGCGTGTCGCCCTTAGCGCGGCCAAGATATTCTCCGAGCTTATAGACAAAGAAAATGGGGCCTTAATCGGCCAGTATGAAAGGATACTGGCTCATCTGGCCGGCGGCGATCATAAAATCGCCATGATGGCCGCTGAAAAGATAGCTGCCTTAATGGAAAAATTGGATGGCAGGCAAAGGGACACATATCTAAAAAGCCTCTGGGGCATAGTGGAAAAAGACTTCCGCCTGGGTACTATCGCTGCGGAAAAGGTCTTTGAACTCATAAAAGAAGACCGTACAGAGGACCTGACCAGGTATGAAGGTATATTGCAGCGTATGGCACGAAAGGATCATGATGTCGTCCTGGTGGTGGCAGAGGTTCTTCCTGATCTTTTGCGGAGGTCAACGCAGCCGGTCCTGAATCATTATGAGGCGATTATAACCCATATAGCTGAACGGGATCATGCGGCTGCGAAAGAGAGCGCGCGATTCATAGCGGAGAGTATAACCGAAATGAATGACTGGGAGGCGCTGGCCTATACCGAAGGTCTGCGCCGCATAGTGGAAGGAGATTATGAGGCGGGCATTATTTCCGCAAGGGAACTGCCGCTTATTATTAAAGGCAACAGGCCTGATTATCTGGCCGCTTATAATGACATCGTCTATCAGGCCACAGTGAAGGATTATGAATCCGGTAAGATATTGGCGTCAAAGTTGTCCGGTCTTTTTCAGAAGCCTGGATTTTCTGAAGCCTTCCTGGAGGCGGTAAATAAAGCTTCCCGGCGGAGCCCGCGCCTGGCGGTGCTGTTGGTAGAAAATCTGCCCGAACTTATGGCTAAGACAGATGCCAAAACATTCGAGCGGATTGTGGAGATAATAAGCCGGATGATGGCCGTAAACGATGAAGTGGCCATGTTAGCCGGACAAAAGGTATTTGAACTCCTCCATACGTATGAAGCATCATCAGTGATTTCTTTTGCCAGTATGGCCCTGGAGATCCTCAACAGCTATGGGCCGGAGGCGGCTATTTCCTTTCTCCGTATGCAGACGGGAACAAGCCGGTCATTCTTTTCTCTCGTATCTCCGGTTTAAAAATCTTGTATAGTATCAGCCGGTATGAAGAGCATGATTAATGATTGCCTGAAATGTGTCCAGGAGGAGAACCGGAAACTTTTAAGCAAAATAGATGCGGCCGAGGCGGCAGGTCTCATAGAATGCTTAAAAAGCGCACCGGCCATATTTTTTTCGGCCCAGGGACGTTCCGGCTATATACTTCGCGCTTTTTGCATGCGGCTGATGCATCTTGGATATAATTGCTATTTCGTAGGCGAGACCATAACTCCTTCCATAAAAAAAAGTGATCTGCTTGTGGTGTTGTCCGGATCCGGCGAGACGGCCTGGCCCTGCGAAATAGTCAAAATAGCTAAGCAGGCGGGCGCGCTTACGTATGCGATCCTTGGTGATGAAAAATCTCCTCTGGCCGGGTTATCCGACCGCCGGCTGACGCTGCCGGGAGGAACAAAACGTATGAGGGATAAAGAGACGCTGTCCGGTCAACCCCCGGGGTCGCTTTTTGAGCAGTCGGCCTTCCTGTTCCTGGAGGCCATTATCCTGACCATCTACAGAGAAAAGGGCAGTGATTACCGGACCCTTCTGGCGCGTCATGCCAATCTGGAGTGAAGATGAAGCCTGTTTTGCAGTTAGCCCTGGATTTTGTAGATCTTAAACGGGCGATTAAGGTAGCGAAGGCTGCCCTGGCGGGAGGGGTGGACTGGCTGGAGGCCGGTACTCCCCTTATCAAGAGCGAAGGATTAGAGGCAGTCCGGGAACTCCGGCGGCTTTTTCCCCATGTGACCATTGTTGCCGACATGAAGGTCATGGACGCAGGGCGGATAGAGGTTGAGGCCGCGGCCAAGGCCGGGGCCGGCATCGTCGATGTCCTCGGCGCCGCCAGCCCGGCTACTATCCGTGAATGTATCCAGGCCGGCAAGAATTACGGCGCCAGGATTGTGGTAGATCTCATT
Source organism: Desulfovibrionales bacterium (assembly GCA_028715605.1). Lineage (NCBI taxonomy): Bacteria > Pseudomonadati > Thermodesulfobacteriota > Desulfovibrionia > Desulfovibrionales > Desulfovibrionales bacterium. The sequence goes on along the minus strand of JAQURM010000004.1, from coordinate 179,187 downwards.
GCTGTCCCCGATCCGGTCAGCCGCGCCCGTGAGGCCGAGGAGTGGGGGGCTGACTTTGTTACTGTGCATTGTTCTATTGATGAGCAGATGGAGGGGAAAGACCCCTTCGCGGCGCTCCGCCAGGTCAGCGCGGCCCTTACCGTACCCGTAGGCGTAGCCGGCGGCATAAATTCAGAGACGGCCTCTCTGGCTGTAGAGGCCGGGGCGTCTATAGTGATTGTGGGCGGGGCTGTTACCAAGGCTGCTGATCCCAAAAAGGCGGCCTCGGCTATCAAGAAGGCCATGACCGAAAGGGCGGCTGTCCCCACGCGTCTTTTCAAACGGGTTACCGGGGCTGAAATCAATACGGTATTAAGCCAGGTTTCCACAGCCAACCTCTCTGACGCCCTGCATCGTGGCGGCGTGGTGCACGGACTGCGCCCCCTTTTTCCGGGCATCAGGATGTTTGGCCGTGCGCTTACGGTCCGCACCTACCCCGGTGACTGGGCCAAGCCGGTCGAGGCCATAGATATTGCCTCTAAGGGCGAGGTTATAGTCATTGATGCCGGGGGCGTGGGGCCGGCGATATGGGGGGAACTGGCCACGCATTCGGCGATACAGAAAGGTCTGGCCGGTGTGGTTATAGATGGCGCTATTCGGGATACCCGCGATATAAAGGAACTGAAATTTCCGGCCTTCAGCAGATTGATAATGCCCAACGCCGGCGAGCCGAAAGGCTTCGGCGAGATCGGCGTGCCGATTAATATCGGCACAGTAAGAATAGAAAGCGGGGACTGGATACTGGGCGATGACGACGGCCTTGTGGTCTTGCCGAAGGCCATAGCCGCCGAATACGCCAACCGGGCCATGGATGTCCTGGAGAAGGAAAACCGCTTGCGGGCCGAGATCAAAGAAGGCGGCACGCTGGCGAAGATAGCCGAACTCCTGCGCTGGGAGAAACAAGGCTGAGACAGCATACCAGCGCCTCCCACGATTGAAGCTCCCCACAGCCCGCCAATGTCGGACCTGGATGGCAAGCAGCGGGGAATCCTTCGCTATACATGTTCAATCCAAAGGGCTTTTCACTCCCGGTCTGTTTTTTCTCGTGTAGTGCGTCATAAGTCCCTTTACTTTGATTGTCATTCCTGGCTTGACCCCATTATCAAGCACGGAGCAGGCTCCGGAATCCAATCTTTTGTATCATTTTAGTATCTTGAAAATGCCGCAAAATCCAGGACCAAATCCCCCCTCGCCTCCCTTTCCAAAAAGGGGGAATACAATCTCTGTTCCCAACCACGGGCAGATGCGTTCTTTACCTGAAACGTCGCCTCAGGCCTGACTTTGGCTACTTCGGGTGACGTAAGGAATTCGAAGGAATAAAAGTTCAAGTTTTTTCCTGGAAAACCGATAATTATACATAATATAAACAATGCTGGAAAAGGGACTTTCCGGCATGTTCTCAAACTCAAGGAGGAGGGCTGCTTATGGAAATTCAAGATTCAAACATTGCTATGTTTAGCAATCGGACGTACCTTGAAAAGTATGAAAAAAATGAAAGCCTGAAAATGTGGGTAGGGAACGTAAGGCCTGATTTTGAAGGCAATAATCAAGCGGCAGGACGCTTACCAGCCGAACATATCCCTAAGCCAAAAGATTACATTGTGGATTTGTCGGTCAAGGCAAAAGAGGCACAGCCGGCACAAAAAAACGGAATAATCGATGGTGAACTAAGCGGTGAGGACCAAATTAAAGTAAAACTTATAGAAAAACTTTTAGAAGCCCTAACAGGCAAAAAGATCAAAATTAGGATCCTCGTCAACCTTGAAGAAGGTGGAGAAGAGTGCGCTGAATTAAAAGGCAAAGTATCTGATCTGCAGAATCAGCAGCAACAGGGACAAGCCCCTGAAAGGCAAGGCTGGGGAATTGAGTACGATTATCATGAAGTTCGTTACGAATATGAGGAAACATCACTTTCAGCAGAAGGAATTATCAAAACCGAGGATGGAAAGGAAATAAATTTCTCTGTGAATATCAATATGAGCCGGGAGTTCGTGCAGGAACAAGATATCCATATCAGAGCCGGGGATGCCGCAAAGATTGATCCTCTTGTAATAAATTACGGCGGTTTAGCCGCCGAATTAACAGACACAAAATTCAGTTTTGATTTAGATTCCGATGGAAACAAAGATAATATTTCATTTGTTAGTCCGGGCAGTGGATTTCTTGCCATAGACAAAAATAACGACCAAATAATCAACAATGGCAGTGAACTGTTCGGGCCAAGCAGCGGGGATGGATTCGCTGAGCTGGCTCAATATAACGAGGATGGCAACCAGTGGATAGATGAAAACGATTCAATATTTGACAAACTGCGCATCTGGTCAAAAGACGCTCAGGGCAATGACTACTTGTTTGCACTGGGACAAAAGGGTATCGGGGCATTATATCTGGGTAACTTAAATACACAATTTGCAGTTAAGAATGACGCCAATGAAGTTCAAGGAGAAGTAAAATCCACAGGGTTATATGTAACAGAAAATGGAACGGTGGGAACTGTTCAACAGCTAGACTTAACTATATGACTGTCGTAACTTACTGGGGCTGTCTCAAAAGAGCACTGATTATGTGACGGGCATGAATTCATGCAATTTATAGTTTCACCAAACTTAATTGATTATCCGGCGCCAATTTTCTCCCTCGCAGTAATGCCCTCCCCTACGGACAGATGACCGGGTTATGCCAGCTAATTTGGCAACTGTAGTACCATTCATCCCCGGTTCCTAACCAGCCCGGAGCATACCGGGCTTCCGGATATTACCCCCCGCGGCTGTTTGCTTGAGGCCGATAACACCGTTCCAATTGTTCATTTTGCCCTTTAAGATAGGGAGCAAGCGGGACGTCCAGTAAACCAACCCGACGTAGTTTCAAAGTCTTCGCTCTCTGCCGGTCAATAATCGGCAACGAGGAGTCGAGGGTTGAATCCTTTTGGATATCGCAAACGGCTTTCCGCTTGACAGGAAAATAATTTCGCATTAAATAACACAAATCATATAATAGTAGCACTATAGCGAATATCATTGGTCAATAGTCATTTGTCACTGGTAAAAAATGATCAATCTTCCCCGCTTAACCAATGACCGATGACTAATGACCAGTGACGTTGCCTATAAATATGCCGTGAGATGCAAATGCATAAAGCTGATCTGGCGAAGGTAGAATTCTAGGGAGGAACCAATTATGCACATGGCCGATGCCTTGTTATCTCCAGCCGTGGGCGCCACGTTTTGGGCCGCCAGCGGAGGGGCCATTATTTACGCAAGCAAAAAAGTGCGGCTGGAAATTGATGAGAAGAAAATCCCGCTCATGGGGGTTCTGGGAGCCTTTATCTTTGCCGCTCAGATGATAAACTTCACGATCCCCGGCACCGGCTCCAGCGGGCATCTGGGCGGGGGCATGATCCTGGCCATTCTTTTAGGCCCATACGCAGCGTTTCTCACCATAGCCTCGGTCTTGATTATCCAGGCCCTGTTCTTTGCCGACGGCGGCCTCCTGGCCCTGGGGTGCAACATCTTTAATATGGGCGTCTTCCCCTGTTTTGTGGCCTATCCCTTGATTTATAAGAATATGGTTCGGGACAACCCCACCGCCGGAAAAATCACAGCAGCCTCGGTCAGCTCATCGGTCATGGCCCTTCAGATGGGCGCATTTTCCGTGGTCTTACAAACTCTGCTTTCCGGCAGGTCCGAATTGCCCTTCATGTCGTTTGTCCTGGCCATGTTGCCGATTCATTTGGCCATCGGCGTAGTCGAGGGATTCATAACGGCCGGTATAGTAAATTTTGTAAGACAGATGCGGCCTGAGATATTGGAGGGAGCCGCGAAATCAAGGCCGCTGAGCGGGCTTCCCATACGAAATATACTGGCTTCCCTGGCGATTCTGGCCTTATTAACCGGGAGCATACTTTCCTGGTTTGCATCCAGTTTTCCGGATGGCCTGGAATGGTCCATAGCAAAGGTCTATGGGAAGGCGGAACTGCCCGAATCTGCCCATAACCTTGGCCGCATCCTGGGTGGTTTCCAGGAAAAGTCTGCCTTTCTCCCTGATTATGGCTTTAAGGAACCATCTTCGCCGGAGAATGCGATACCCGAAACTTATAAGCCGGAACCATGGCCCGCGGTCAGCGCCGGCACCTCCGTATCCGGTGTGGTGGGAGCGGCGCTCACGGCCGGCCTGGCCCTGCTCATCGGCTTTGCCCTCAGAAAAAAGAGATAGATAGGAGCCTTAAGGGATTTGGCCCCAAGGCCTGGTTCCTGAATCGACGTGGCCTCTTTTGATAGCGCATACTTTGATATTAAATACCTCGACACCCTGTCTTACCAGGATACCGCTATCCATCGGCTTGATCCCCGCGTCAAGCTGCTGACTACAGCGATTTTTATACTGACCGTGGTTTCTTTCTCCAAGTATGAACTGACGGGCCTGGCCCCTCTTCTTGTTTTTCCGGTTATCCTCATATCCCGGGCTGCTCTGCCCGTGGGGCTATTACTTAAAAAGATAGTCGCTGTCTCTCCGTTTGCCGTCCTGGTGGGGGCCTTTAACCCCCTGTTCGACCAACAGATTGAGCTGTACCTGGGCGGTGTGCCTGTCAGTGGGGGTTGGATTTCCTTCGCCTCTATCCTGATCCGATTCATGTTAACGGTTTCCGCCGCGTTAATTCTCATAGCCACGACCTCTTTTCCGGGCATCTGCCTGGCCCTGGAAAGGCTAAAGGTGCCAAGGGCGCTGATCGTACAGCTTTATTTCCTTTACTATTTTATATTCGTCCTCATGGACGAGGCCTTGCGTATGGTACGGGCCAGGAATATGCGGGCCTTTGACGGCCGGGGAACCGGGTTAAGGGTCTATGTCCATCTCCTGGGGGCCTTGTTTCTAAGGGCCGTGGACAGGGCGGAGCGCGTCCATCAGGCCATGTTCAGCCGTGCCTTTAACGGTCGTTTTTATGCGGCAAGGCGCAGCGGCATCACCTGTCAGGATGGCATCTTTTTCCTGGCCTGGACGGCCTTTTTCGTCCTGTGCCGGTGGTGCAATATAAGCGAGATCATTGGCCAGGCGGCATTAAGGGTCGTGCACATGATTTAGAATAGCGAGCAGATTCGCCGGGGCGAACCTTGCGCTTTCGGGAATCAGCATGTTCGTTATCCGTTAACCGTTCACCGTTGTCCGTGAAAAGCGCGAGAAACGTCTTCTTCGGTGAACGGCTAACGGTCAACACTGAACGGTTACCACAATTATGAGTCACCATTTCATTGAGTTTACAGATGTCGGGTACGTCTATCCCGATGGTACACGGGCGCTCTCCGGTATCTCATTCACCGTCCTGCATGGTGAATCCGTAGGTCTGGTGGGGTCCAATGGCGCGGGCAAATCGACCCTGCTCCTCCAGATAAACGGGTATCTTTTTCCGACCGTGGGGACGGTGAATGTCGGTAATGTCATTGTCTCCAGGGATACCGTAAACGATGTCCGGCGCAGAGTAGGCGTGGTCTTTCAAAATCCGGATGACCAGCTCTTTATGCCCAGGGTTTATGATGACGTGGCCTTTGGCCCCTTCAACCTGGGGTGGGACAGCAAGAAGGTGGAGGAAAAGACGCTGGAGGCATTGCAAACAGTAGGCTGTCTGGATTTGAAACACCGGCCGCCGCACAGGCTGTCTATAGGCCAAAAGCGGGCGGTCTCTATTGCTACCGTACTATCCATGGACCCGGATATCCTGGTCATGGACGAGCCCTCTTCCAATCTTGATCCCAGGGCCAGGCGGCAGCTCATAAACCTGCTACGTACCTTTACGCACACCAGGGTTATCGCCTCTCACGATCTCGATCTCATACTGGATACCTGTGAGCGTACCATCGTCCTGCACGCCGGACGTATAGCGGCAGACGGGCCCACGCCGGATATCTTGCGGGATGACGCACTCCTGGCGGCAAATAACCTGGAGAGACCTCTATCGCTACAGGGCAGGGCAGAAGCCTGAAGCCTCAACCCAAAATGTCTTGCGCGAATCTCAAATGACTAGAGTAGAAGTCATTAGTCAATGGTCATTTGTCACTGATAAAAGGGGTCTATCTTTCTCCCGACTTAACCAATGACTAATGACCAGTGGCCAGTGACGTTTTGAGCCTTGGGATTTGTCATTCATTTGAACTTTAAACTTTGAACTTCTTAAGTGATGATTATCACCCCACCCGGTGGAGGCGAAGAAGATTCGTCCCGCCGACCTCCATAGACGAGCCGGCCATAACCACTAAGTGGTCACCTCTGTTTATCAACCCTTCGACTAAGAGTTTGTTTTCCATTTCTCGAATGGCCTCCTGGGTATCGCGGGCGAAATCCATCAGGATAGGAATGGTCCCCCAGTAAAGAGAACCCCGCCGGCACGTCTCCTCGTGCGGAGTGAGGGCTATAATCGGGCATCCGGGCCTGTATTTGGAGATAAGGCGGGCCGTAAAACCCGTCTCGGTGAAGGCGATGATAAATTTAGCGCCGATTTCCCTGGAGCTGTGATAAGCGGCGTGGCATATAGCCTGGGCAAAGGAAATGACCGTATCTGCCGGGACATCGCGGTGTCCTAAACGAAAGTACGGCGTTTTTTCAGCCTCCTCAATGATGCGGGCCATCATCTCCACGGCCTGGACCGGATACTTCCCAAAGGCGGTTTCCCCGGAGAGCATGACGGCGTCGCTTCCGTCAAAAATAGCGTTGGCCACATCCGATGCCTCGGCGCGGGTCGGTGTGGGGTGCACCATCATGGAATCAAGCATCTGGGTGGCCGTTATGGCCGGTACACCCTGCTGGTGACACTTTTCGATGATACGCTTCTGGAGGGCAGGGACTTTGGCCGGCGAGATTTCGACCCCCAGATCGCCACGGGCCACCATAATGCCGTCCGCCAGGGCTATTATGGCATCGAGCTTTTCCAGGGCCTCCGGCTTTTCCAGCTTGGCTATGACCGGAACCCGTTTGCCGCCTATCACTTCTTTTATTTCAATTATATCCCGTGGATCACGGACAAAGGAAAGGGCTATATAATCCACCCCGTTTTCCAGCCCAAAGCGCAGGTCTTCTCTATCTTTAGGCGTAAGCGACGGCTCTGAGATGCGTACTCCAGGGAGGTTGATCCCCTTGCGATCGTAAAGCACGCCGCCGTTTACTACCTCGCAGGTTACGTCTTCAGTATCCGTTTCCAGGACACGGAGTTTGATTAAGCCGTCGTCAATGAGGATAAAATCGCCGGGATGAACATCCCGGGCCAGCTTGCCATAAGGAGTAAAAACACCGGCCTCGTCCCCCGGCCTGGGCCTTGTGGATATGATAAAACGGCTGCCCGGTACGAGGTTTGCCGGACCGCGGGCAAAAGTTCCGATGCGTATCTTGGGCCCCTGGAGATCTTGCAATATGGCGATGGGCTTTTTTAATCTGGCGGAGACCTGCCGGATTAGGGTAATATTCCGTAAGTGGTCATCATGCGTGCCATGCGAAAAATTAAGACGGGCCACGTTCATACCGGCCTGAGCCAGTTGAGAGATGACCTCCTCGGATTGCGAGGCCGGGCCGATGGTGCAGACGATCTTTGCCTTGCGTTTCATATCGGCCATGATAGCCCAGACTATGACAAAAGTCAAAGATGGAGAAATTCCTGAGATATTTTTCTGAGGTTTCCTGAGTTCTCAGGGAACCTCAGTGTTTCGAGCGAAACTCGCTGTGCAAGCCGTGAAGCGAAGAAACCAGGATTCCCCAAAGAGCCATAAAATTATAAATGATAGCATTATGAGAATGTTTATTAAAAACCTCAGGAAACTTCACGATGTTTTTTACGATGTTTTTTATTGGCAATTTTTTGGGGGTGTGTTAGGTTTTATCCCTCTTATTTCTATCTGGAGGCTAATTAAATGAAGGAACAAGTGCAAAGCGTATTGGACAAAATCAGGCCGGTTTTACAGAAAGACGGCGGCGATGTCGAATTGGTGGATGTCAAGGATGGGGTAGTTTCAGTCCGCCTTACCGGCGCCTGTAAGGGCTGTCCCATGTCTCAGATGACCCTTAAAAACGGCATCGAAAAATACCTCAAGAAAGAGATACCGGAAGTAGTCAGCGTCGAGTCTGTTTAGCCGGTTATTTGTGGTACTTCTCGCCGGCCTTTATAGTGTAAGCCCGATAAACCTGCTCGAAGAGTATGAGGCGGCACATCTCATGTGTAAGGGTAAGTTTTGAGAGTGAAAGGATAAAGTGGCACTCCTTGAGCAGGGTGGGTGAAAGTCCCAAAGGGCCACCGGTTATGAAGACAATCTCTTCCCGGCCCTGCCTTTCGAGGTCAGTCAAAAATCGGGCCAGATCGACGGACGAAAGCTGTTTCCCTGTGCTGTCAAGGGCTATGCGATAGTCAGCAGGGCTTACTCTAGTCAGGATATCTCTACTTTCAGCCTCAATAACCTTGTTTGTGTCCGCTTTAGGTCCAATCTTCCCGGCTTTCACAACCCTGACCTCAGTAGAAACGTAGCGTCTCAGGCGATGCAGGTACTCATCTATCCCCATCTGGATAAATCGCTCTTTTGTCTTGCCCACAAAAAAGAAGCTTAGCTTCGTGGCCATAATCTATTGCCTCTCTGCCATATATAAATGCCCCCTCTCCCCTTTTGAACATGCATAGCGAGCGCATTCCCCGCAGCTTGCTGCGGGGAGCTTCAAAAAGAAGGGCACAGGATATTGCCAAAGAGAAAAATAATTCCACAAAAATGGAAAAAAAGTGCCCTTATTAAGGGAAAAATGTTTCTTAGGGTATAATATAGATAATCAAAAATTTATGCTAACCTATTGTATTTACATTATTTATTAATTAGGGCTGATTATCTGGCATTGAATTTGCGTTCAATATATACATCTATCTGATAAGGAAGTAAGGATTATGCGTAAAAGTTACATTTTTGTTATATTACTGGCCCTATTCTCTGTAGGGGCTACCCTATCATACACAGACGGCGAATCACAGGGATATTACTATAAGGTTTACTCTTCGGCCCAAGTCAAAAAGATGATGCGATATCACGGTACCTTAGCCGCTAAATTTGACGGACAGGCATGGTGGTTCCAGAAAAACGGGCGATGGATGCGGCTGGATACGGACGATGCCAAGAGAAGATGTATATAGTGTTCATCCGGAAAACCCAAGATTTCCGGCCTACGGTCGGCCTACGGCCGGATGGAGCAGTCAGCATGAAGCCGGTTCACCGTTCACTGTTGACCGTTTACCGAAAGAAAATGTCGGACAACGGTTAACGGATAACAAACATGTTGAACACTATCTAAGCCTTTTTCCGGTAATAAATCGGGATAGGCGAGCGCTTGTGCTCCGAGGTCGTCATCATGGTGTTAATTTTGTTTTTCACCTGCGAAGTAAGGTCAGATGTGGTTTTCCCACCAAGTCCTTTCAGATAATTATCTATCTCCTCATAGGTCACGCCCATCTCCGACTCATCTGTCTGCCCGGCCCAGAGTCCGGCTGAGGGCGGTTTGTCGATAATAACCTGGGGAACCTTCAGACTGCGGGCCAGCCCCCTTACTTCACGTTTCAAAAAATCTCCCAGGGGTAATATATCTACCCCGCCGTCACCATACTTCGTAAAGTACCCGACGCTGATCTCGCTCTTATTGCCGGTGCCGACCACCAGATAATGATTAAGGTTTGCAAAATAATAAAGCGTCATCATGCGCAGGCGTGGTTTAAGGTTGGCGTAGGCCAGTTGAGTCCCTTCGGGCAACATGGCCTTAAGGCTATCAAAAACGAGGCTGAGATCAACCGTCAGCGTTTTAATCTGAACAGCGTCTGCCACCAGCCGGGCATGGGCGATGTCCTCATCCAGACTGTGGCAGGGCATAATGAGGCCGAGGGCATCTTTACCCGTCGCCTCCTTGCAGAGGGCAGCCACCACCGCCGAGTCAACCCCGCCGCTCAATCCAAAAACAGTGCCCCTTCCCCCTGCCCTTCCGACTTGTTCCCTTATCCAGTTAGAAGCGGCCAGGGCCTGATTCTGACTCATAGCGCATAACCTCTCTTTTTAAGATGAATGTGAAGGATGGAAACAGCCGCCGGCGTGATGCCCGAAATGCGCGCGGCCTGTCCGAGGGAGCGGGGACGGATACGATCCAGCTTCTCCTGTACCTCCCGCGATATACCCGGAAGAGTTCTGAAATCTATATCTTCCGGGACCAGACAACCTTCCAGCTTCTTGAAACGCTCTACCTGCTCAGCCTGTCTCCGCACATAGCCTTCGTACTTAATCGTGACTTCCAGTTCGCCGGCCGCTTGAGGCGGCAGATCGGCTAAAACAGGATACAATGGAATAATATCCTTCAGGGACAACTCGGGGCGGCGCAGAAGATCAGCCAGCGAAGTGATATTTTTAAGCGGGGCGCTGTTACAGCCCCTCAGCCAATCGCTGTTGGCGGTATTAGGCGGGAGCTTAATCCCATGTAATCCGGCTAATGCCTCTTCTATCTTTTTCTTTTTTGCCTGGCAGATGGCATAGGCATCGTCTGTAACCAGGCCGACAGCACGGCCAAGCTCTGTAAGCCGTAGATCGGCGTTATCTTCACGTAAGAGGAGACGATATTCGGCCCGGGAGGTGAACATACGGTAAGGTTCATTGGTGCCTTTGGTAACCAAATCATCGATAAGCACGCCGATATAGGCCTGCGAACGATCCAGGATAACCGGCTCCCTGCCCTCCACATAACAAACCGCATTTATGCCCGCCATCAGGCCTTGGGCGGCTGCCTCTTCATAACCGCTGGTCCCGTTTATTTGACCGGCATGGAACAGCCCGCATACCAGCTTGGTTTCCAGAGACGGTTTTAGCTGTTGAGGATCAACATAGTCATACTCTATGGCATAGCCGGGCCGTATAACCTCCACCTTCTCCAGTCCCGGAATAGTCCGGAGCATGGCCAGTTGTATATCCACCGGCAGACTGGTGGCGGTGCCGTTAGGGTAAATCTCTGTAGTATCAAGTCCCTCAGGCTCAAGAAATATCTGATGGCGTTCCTTATCCGCAAAACGCACCACCTTATCCTCGATAGACGGGCAATAGCGCGCCCCCACGCCTTCTATAATGCCGGTAAAGAGCGGAGAACGGTCCAGCCCCTGCCGGATAACCTCATGGGTGCGCTCGTTGGTATAAGTTATATAGCAGGGCGCCTGTTTCTGTATGGCCCCCTTGCTTCGAAAAGAAAAGAGGTGCGGCGGGTCGTCTCCATGCTGGGCTTCCAGCTTACTGAAGTCGATGGTCTTACCATCTAAACGGGGAGTGGTTCCGGTCTTTAGTCTCCCGATAGTAAATCCCATAGCCTTCAGACACCGGGAAAGCCGCTGGGAGGGGGGATCGCCCATCCGCCCGGCCGCAAACTGTTTGAGACCGATATGGATGAGGCCGTTCAAAAAGGTGCCCGTAGTCAGAATAACCGCCTTCCCCCCGATCCTTTCGCCCACGGAGGTCTCAAGCCCCCTGACTGCGCCGTTCTCTACTATGAGGCTATCCGCCATGGCCTGCTTGATGTCCAGGTTGACCTGGTTTTCCAGGACCGACTTCATGCGCAGCCGATAGAGGAGCCGGTCCACCTGGGCCCGCGAGGACCAGACGGCCGGGCCCTTCTTGGTATTCAGACGCCGGAACTGGATGGCGGTCTCATCGGTATTTATGGCCATCTCCCCACCCAGGGCGTCAATTTCCTTGACCAGATGGCCCTTGGCCAGGCCGCCGATAGCCGGATTGCAGGACATAGCCCCGATGGTATCGATATTTATAGTAATGAGCAGGGTGGGATGCCCTAAACGGGCCGCGGCCAGGGCCGCCTCGCAACCGGCGTGCCCGGCGCCAACGACGATGACATCATAAACCCTGGGATACGTAGTGGACATGGGACGAAATTAAACAAAAAGTGGTGTTCTGTCAACTTTACATCAGTCTCGCCAGATGTCTTTAAAGGTCAGCGCCACTGCCGTGAGAAATCCGGCTATGCCCCCAATGAATAGAACACCTTTTTGATGCTGCCAGAGGTCATTGAAGGTATTCCATTCAAATACCGGATAGAGACGGTTTACATAAAAAAGAATAACGGGGTACACGGCTATCCCCAGGATGAGCACTACGGCTTCTAATATTAATACTCGTTTTCCGAACTGCCGCAGGTTCCGGAAAAGATTCTCCATTAGTTCCATCTTATGCACAACAGAAACCATTTCCTTCAGTTCCGATGCCATCTCATCCACGAGGGTTCGAGCCCGCTTAAACAGACTGGCCTCATCTCGTCTGGCCAGCGCCGCCGCATAATTTAACTTCTCCCGGATCTGCTGCAACCGGGGCTCTACGCCTTTGAAAAGCCCCTTAAGCGGGTATCCCTTCCAGTAGAGTTCATATCCTTTTATCTGATGACCATATAATAAGATTATCTTGTGAAGGCCCGCCCTCATATTGATAAGAACCTGACGACAACGGCTGGCAAGCGAACGGGCGATATCTTCAGCCTCTGTATAGCCCAAATAGCTGTTTTGTGCCATGAGTTGCCTCATCTTATCTGCCAGCGTCCTGTTTTCCTTGTAGGCCTCTTCTTCTTTTTCCAGCCAGTCATCAAGGACATTAATCGCGGTCTCGGCCCGTTGAACGGCATCGGTGGCGCTGAGTCGTGACTCTTCGAGCATCCCGGCCAGGAGCGGCTCCAGGATTCTCTGCATCGAAAGCAATTGAGGATCAATGAGGGCGGGCAGGAAAAAGTCTTTTTGTTGCAATATAATGTTTTTTAACCTGCTCATGGCCGAGTCGTAAAGGCCCATCTTAGTGAGCAGCGCCACCTTACGATAATGGGCCTCTACGCACTGGGGTTCAAGAAATATAATACTGTTTATCAGCTCCTCTGCCTTGCCATAATCTTCAAGTATCTCATGGATACGGGCAACCAAAAAAAGTGTATAAATGCGTTGTAAGGGATTATTTGAAAGTTCCCGCGCCCTTTCAAACTGGTAAAGGGCCTCATAATGGTTTTCCTTTTCCAGATGGAGAAATCCCTTGAGCATGTAAAGCCTGTAGTCTCTGCCGCTTTTATCCTCACCTGCTTTTAAAAAATACTCGGTTTTTTCCAGTTGGCCTACGCGGAGGCAATCCATGGCCAGCCACAACGTCCCGCCTTCTTCTTTCTGCCCGCTCTCGGCGCCCAGAAACCTATTCCAGCCGGTGGCCTCTGCACGCCAGACGCGCCGTACAAATCTCAGTTGATAGATCTCCATAAGATCAAAAAAGGCGTGATAAGCTATCTGCGCCTCATTCTGTTCGGAAATAGACTGCAGGTCACTCTCTTTAAGGTTAGCCAGACCTTCGTTGTATTGTTCCGGGTTATTGAATGCCCGGGAAAAACACCGGCTCACCCTATCAAGGGATAAGTGGCCTATTTGCGTGAGGGCCTTGGCTGGAAGTTGCAGATTTTTTGAGGGGCAGGCGCTTAAGTGGTGGCGGCGCGAGCCACAGTAAAAACACTCCCTTCTATTGCCCAGGGCCATGATCTCACGATGCGGGAAAAGCACTCTATCTTCTATAAGGTCCGCGCCATCTGTCTCCACACGGTAAATGTCCTTGCCGTGCGGAACCAGCTTAAAATCGCAGTCTCCCGGCCTGTTTTCCAGCCAGGAATCATAGGCCGGCTTTGTCAGGTAAACAACATCCGGTTTTAAGTTTTCCCATCCTATGGACAACGCTCCAACAAAGGAGTCATCTTTACAGTTAGTTGTATCTTTATGCAGAATAATCTGAAGGGGGAGGCTCTCCAGGGGTGTTTCCATTAAATACTTGCCCCGCAGGGCAACCAACAGATCAAGAAGGCGCGATAACGTCTCGGGCAGATCGTCATAGCAAGAAAAGATCATCTTATTTCCCAGGATCCTGGTTTCAGTGGCCCCTTCATTCAGGTAGCTATATACGGCCTGGAGAAAAAACAGCCACTTTTTGCCAAAAGCCTTCTCGCCAAGAAATGGGACCGGATTGACCAGAACGATAATGTTGGTTACGGGCAATAGATCTAAATCGTCTTCCCATAATACCCGATAGACCCCCTGGCCCGGCAAATCGGAGTCGTCACCCGGAGACACCTCTTCATAACGAAGCGGCAGCCCGTTGCCAATAACTAATGTTACCTCCTCACTCACATAGATAGTGCCTGATTCCGCCAGAGGTAGTATCTTGGCGGCGACATTGACTACATCCCCAAAAATATCTTCCTTTTCGATAAGGCCGTCACCGTAATGGATGGCTATACGGATACGTATTTTATGGTCTTCCTCCTGGCTTAAATTAAATTGGGCCAGTCTCTTCTGCATCTTTATCGCCGATTTTACGGCCTCAGCAGGATTTAAAAAGTAGGCCATGATAGAGTCGCCGACCGTCTTGACTACAAGCCCGCTGTGTTCCTTAATAATTGGGATGAGCATCTTATTATGCTCTTCGAGCATCCGGCGTCCGGCCATGTTGCCGTACGTCTTGAAAAAGAGGCTGGAGGCGACTATATCTGTAAAAACAACCGCTATCTTATGGGTAATCGGCGGTATTTTGGGGTCTGCAATGGCCATTTAAGACATCCTGTTTAAAGACAGTCCACTCCGGTGGAATGTATTCATCTGTTTTTATCGGCATCCTGGGCTAAGATTTTAAATTCCCTTACAAATTTATACCTTTTTGGTTGTATTCCTGACCCCAAAACTGATACAATTATTTTGCTGCGTCCGTCCATGGCGGCAAAATAGCCACAGGTTTCACGGAGAAAATTAAAGATTTTCCAAGGAACAAAAAAACGGTAGTGTCAGTTGATTATTGAACTTTGGGATTTGTCATTGATTTGAACTTTAAACTTATTAATACCTTTTTGTTTCTCTGTGTGCTCTGTGGTTAATCTGACAACACAAACAGCGCTCCCGGGAGATGATTATGAAGCCTGAAGACCTGGCTGCATCAATGAAGATCGACTTTCAAGCCGGACATATCCATCTGGGTAAAAATCGTTTTCTGCTCTTTTCCACGGATGGGCTGGGTTTTTTAAGAAAGGATCTTATTAATACCCTGGGCGACGAGATAACCAAGGGGGTCCTCTTCCGGTTAGGATACCAGGCTGGTTATGTAGAGGCTATCAATCTGGCCAAGGATTTTTCCTGGGAAAACGACCGGGAACGGCTGCAGGCAGTCTGCGATTTACACACTATAAAGGGCCTGGCCCAGCCGGTTGACATCAAAATAGAGGTTGCCCCTGACAAAAAACATCTCTATATGGAAGGAAAGTGGCTGGATTCCTTTGAGGTCGAACAACACCTCAAACATTTCGGGCTGGAAAAACATAGCGTATGCTGGACCCTGGAAGGTTTGGTATCGGGCTATGTCAGCGCCGTTATCGGCCATACCGCCCTCTGTTTAGAAACAGCCTGTCGCGGCAAAGGCGACCCTGCCTGTTCCTGGCAGGTAAAGCCGGCTGCGGAGTGGGGAAGGACAGGCAAGGAAATGTCCGATTTTCTCCGTTCCATTGATATCAGAGGACGTATAGACCTCTTGGAACAGATCGTTGATGAAAAAACCAGGGCCCTTAAAGAGACCCACGAATATCTGCTTAGGGCGGAAAAGTTGGTCGCCATCGGACAGATCTCCGCCAAAATTGCCCATGAGATACGCAATCCGCTGACCGTTGTCGGCGGTTTTGCCAATCTGATCCAGCGCCGGACCAGGCTAAAAATGCCGGAAAAAAAATATGTGGAGATTATCATAAGCGAGGTCGGCCGCCTGGAACGCTTTTTAAATGATGTACTGACTTACTCTACGGAATTTCCTATAGAACGGCGTCAGTTAAATATCAACAAGTTGATTATAGATGTGTTGCTCCTCTTTGAAGATACACTTGCCAAGAGCGGCATTGCCGTGCATCAATACCTTGAAGAAAACATGCCCATGGTATTAGGCGATAAGAAAAAGCTGGAGGAGGTTTTCATCCACCTGTTTTCCAATGCCGTAAGTGCTATGCCCAAGGGAGGACACCTCCGCATCATAACCAGCCACGTGTCGGATCCCCCGCCATCCCGCATGCGCATTGAGATAGCCGATTCAGGAGTGGGCATACCCGCCGATGTCCTGGACAAAATATTTGAACCGTTCTTTACTACCAAGACCATAAGCAGTGGCCTGGGGCTTACTGTTTCCCGAGAGATATTAAAAAGGCATAACGGTACTATAAAGATATTGAGTGAGGTAGGCAAAGGCACTACTGTATTTGTTGAGCTCATACTCTGACCTTACTCCCCCTTTACTAAAACGGGGGCATTCCTTAAGCCCCCCTTTGGGGAAAGACGGGGTCCCATCAATTCCCCCTTTGGAAAAGGGGGATACAGGGAGATTTTCAGATGAAAATATCCTTTTGGTTTAAGCTGGTTATCGCTACCGTCTGTGTGATTTCTGCATCTGTTTCCTTCGCCCAAGGTACGATATATAAATGGACAGACGAGAAGGGCGTAGTACATTACACAGATAATCCAGGAAATGTACCTTCCAAATTTAAAGGCCGCGCAGAGCAAAAAACCATAGATAGGCGGCTATCCCCGCCACCCGCACCGGAGAAATCAGTAGCGCCGTCCGTATTACCTGCGCTGCCGCATGTATCATCGGAGGAAAAGCCGGATACCCGCACCGATGTCAGGGGACAGAATAAAGAATGGTGGCTGGGGCAAAAGAAAAAGTGGCAGGATGAGGTCAAGCGGTTAACCGAGCAAGTTAAAAAAAATAATGAGGATATAGCGACCTTACGCCGGGGAAGGGTAAGGCAGGGAACACGCACAGAAGAGGGTATCATCCTTAACCAGGGCCCGCTCATTGATGACTACCGGGAATTAAAACGGTTGCAGGAGATCACGCCGGGACTGGAAGAAAAACTTCAAAAGGCCAAGTACATGCTTGAAGAGAACCTCATCCGGGATGCCTACCGCGCCGGCGCCCCGCCGGAATGGATTGAGGAACTGAAGAGTAAGTAACCAAGGGACGAGTCACATCGGACTTGCGTTCAACCAACTCATAACAGCAACAATACCTGTCACTGACGTAGTTGTTGCCCTTTGCTCACCCATAGAAACAAATACAGGTCCACTCACCTTTTGCGGTCTAGTTTTAGGAAAAAGCGCAAATGGAAGTCTATTATCCAATAGTGTGAAAAGTTTTTCTCAACCGAGGGAAATACTCTTCCACAAGACCGTGTTTTTTTACTTGTAATTCATAACATTTTAGAATATTAGATCAAAATCCTTGCAAGATCGCGCGGATAAACAATTTCCCTCACAGCAATAAATTTGGCATATATATTGCGTAAGCTTTCGGCATGCGTCTGACTTCTTCAAAAAACCATGTTTGTATGATCCTGCTTCTCTTATCGGCCCTTTTGCTGTTTATTCCTGCAGCAAGTTGGGCGTCTGTAAAAGGCGCCTGTGCGAATTGCCACACCATGCACAATTCGCAAAACGGTGCGGAAATATACACGGAAAGTGCAAAGCGCGGGGGTCCGGGCTACAACTTGCTGAACACAACGTGCATTGGCTGCCACTCCTCAACCGGCGGTTCCCCGACAAAGCCACTTGGGGAGAGTACGATCCCTATTGTTTACAATACGGTTGAACCCGCGCAGATGACGGCTGGGGGAAACTTCTACTACGTTCAACATAACGGCGACAATTACGGGCACAATGTGATAAGCGTGGATCAAACCCTATCTTCGGCGCCGGGTTCCTCGGAAACAGGCGTCGGCTGCGGATTCGGCGGATGCCACGCATCTCTCGCCAGCATCCGGCTTGGCCCCGGATACGACTGGTTCCATTATCCTATCCAGGGCAATGGGTGTATAGGTTGCCATGTGCCCAGACATCACGCCCCGGACCAGACTCCGGGCGGCGTGGTAAAAGAAGAAAACGGGTGTTATCGCTTCCTGGGCAGGCCGAGCTGGGTATGGGATATCCCGCCGCATTCCAGCCGACCGGGAGTGGAAGGGATTGAAGACCCTGACTGGGAACTGACGGTGGGCCAGGCAGATCACAATGAGTACCGGGACGCGGATAAACCCGCTGCTCCATGCTCTCCGGGCTCTGCAAATCCTATGGGTATCAGCGACTTCTGCGCCGGGTGTCACCGGGACTATCACAGTTGGGACCTGCAGAACCGCAACCGGGATGCGGCCGGAAGCTGGCTGAGACATCCGGCCGGAGATACCGAGATACCCAACGGGGGCGAATATGCCGCCTACACCGCCTATAATCCCCAGACGCCGGTCTCCCGTCCGGTTGTAAGTATCGTTTCCGGCACCGTAACCCCGGGAGTGGACAGGGTCATGTGCCTCTCCTGTCACCGGGCCCATGGCAGCCCTTATCCTGACATGCTAAGGTGGAATTACGAAAACATGGCAAAGGAAACCGGGTGCTACGTCTGCCATACCGCAAAGGACGATCAGCTCTAGCCCGGGACAAGGCTTAATCCTTGCTGCAATATTGCCGATAAGTAATTAAAGATGTTCCCGTCATAACTTCCTGTCTTCAGTGAGGGTTATAGTGCCGCGTCGTAAGAAACTATGGTTGAGCCTCCCGGTCTGTGCCCTTTCTCTTTGTCTCAGCATATTCCTGTGCAAGTCCCTTCCACTTTTTGCCGGTACCTACCTTAACTCGGCCCATGGAAATACTAGTTATGGGGTCAACCGGAGCGCGACCGCTACCATTGGTTACACCCAAGGCCATTGTGGCCACTGCCACGAACAGCATGGCAGTATTGATGGAGAAGAGCCTAATCCAGCCGGAGGAAGCGCCTCAAAATATGCCATCTTCGCGGATAATTTTACCAGTCAGACAGAGGGCTTTTGCTACTATTGCCATAAAGGGGCGGGTTCGGTGCAGGTATCCTTCGACCGGACAAATTATAGCTATAGTTACTGGTTTGGGGGAAATACGACACTCGCCACACCTAATAATATCTATGATACCTTTAACCCCGTATCCGGCTCTTCCCACAATCTCCAGGATGTACTTGACTTTGTAAAGACAAAGTGGCCGGACACCTTCGGCAACGAATCCAATCCCTGTAACGCCTGTCACAATCCGCATCTGGCCAAACGCTGTGGTCCCATTGTAAGACCAACTGATCGAAATAACATTTGGGGAGACGAATCCGGGGAGAAAATGAGTGATTATGCCACTGCCCATGGCGGGCAGTATCATGCCCCATACCGCTATAATACCACCTCCACCTATGAACCTGATGGCTCGTCCACTACCGATGGTTCTAATCTGCCGGATTATGTGACCTTTTGCTCTGATTGTCACAATGCGACAAATGACATCTATAGTACGACACTGGGCAGGAACCTCAAAAAAGTCGATTTTGGTCAAACGCAGCGAACATGTTACCTGCCCGGTGATTATCACGGGTCCATCACCCGCTGTTTTGGTGTGGATGGGAACACTACCGACCAAGGATGCGGATGTGCAGAGCCGGGCTGTTCCAACTGGGGCAGCCTGAAAGACCCTTACCATGCGGCCAATTACATTAATTTCATCCTCTGTTGTACCGACTGTCATGAACCGCATGGGTCGCCCAGTCCCTATCTTCTCCGAAAATCCGTCAACGGGGTCACTGTAGCGAGTTGGAGCGCTCCACATTCCAGATCCCTTTGCCTCGCCTGCCATAACCACAATTCCCATTGTGGCGGCACAGGGTCTTGCCTTAACTGCCATTATCACACCGCCTACGTCAGGTGTTGGGCCTGCACCTGGTGCGTAGGAGCGGGCGGAGTTCACGGACATTCATTTTAGCACCTCCAACTGATTTAGCTTGTACCTCACCAATTCCTTTTAAGGTAAAATTACGATCATAAGAGCCGTTGCGATGATTAACCTCTCCTTGGCCACGCTCGTAATGCTCTCCTGCCAAGAAAATGGGTAAGTCCCGCATGCATAAGCCCGGACAAAAGGGCTTACTAAACTTTTATCCATTAGTTTACAAAAGCCGAAAAACAGATATGACAGGCTTTAAGATGTCGATGAACTTTACTTATTGCTGATACCTTATGTCCGGCAGAGAATGGATTAGACGGGCGGTATACGTATTGTTTTTTCTTTCCGGGACCTGCGCCCTCATCTATGAAGTATTGTGGGTGAAGATACTGGCGCGGATTCTGGGAAATACTACTTTTGCCGCCAGTATTATCCTGGCCGCATTCATGGCAGGGCTGGCTATAGGCAGCTATAAATTAGGCAAGCTTATCGACCGGAAAAACAGACCGCTTCTGACCTATGCCATTATCGAAGCAGCTATCGCCTTCCTGGCCCTTAGCCTGCCTTTTCTCTTCTCAGCCCTTATCCCGGTCTATATATGGATCTGCCGCTTCATGGGAAACACTCCCTTTTCGTTCCGGCTGGCTCAAATTGTTTTCTGTTTCATTTTGATCCTTGCTCCTACTACTTTAATGGGAGGGACACTTCCCATCCTGTGCCGGTTCGCTGCAACCAGTAATGATAAGATTGGCCGCATCACGGGTGAACTCTATGCGGCAAATACCTTGGGCGCAGTTGTTGGTTGCTTCATAGGTGGTTTCTTTCTCATAGAGGTCTTTGGTATCCAAGGCACGACGCATCTCACAGTCGGCATGAATTTTGGAGTAGCCGCAATAGCCGGACTACTCTCGTTTGGTCTCCATAGATACAGCAACGTCGAAATCCCATTGGCGACCGCTTCTTCAAATAGAACCGGGCGCATGAGCTATGGTAACCAGAAAAGCAAATTCGGACCGGACAACATGATAGTCTGGGCTATAGGGCTTTCGGGTTTTACCGGCCTGGCTTACGAAATAGTCTGGACCAGGGTACTGGTCTTTTTCTCGCCAGGGGTACTGGTATATACCTTTTCAACCATGCTTACGCTTTTTTTGCTGGGGTTTGCCGTGGGGAGTTATATCGGGAGTTTCCTGGCCGACAAGATCAGACCCCTCAGGCAAACTCTCGCCGGACTGCAAATTACGCTCGCCTTCATCTCTGTCCTTTCGATTCCTTTAGTCGTGAGATTGAATTCTCTCCAGGAATTCGCCAAAGATTATGTTGAACTTATTCCTGATCCATACTGGCGCAGTATGACCTATTTTGCCCTCGCCTGTCTGTCATTGGTTTTCGCACCCTCCGTTTTTCTCGGTGCCACCTTCCCCATGGCAAGCCGTATCTATACCGACAATCTAAAGGAAATAGGGCACAAAATCGGGACAATTTACTCGGCAAATACGATCGGGGCCATCCTTGGTGCCATCATGGCCGGTCTGATTTTCTTGCCTGTTATAGGTACAAGGCGGAGTCTGATTTTCATAGCTTTGCTCAACATCATCGTAGCGGCTTTGATTCTAATGCGGTGCCTGGATCGCAGAGTAAGGGTAATTTTTGCACAAGTCACCGCAGCCTTCTTGTTTCTGGGCGGCTACTTCTGGATGGATCAAGACGCTTTTATCTCTATATTTTCTAAAGGGAATGAAGAAATCAGGACTGTCTTCGCAAGGGAGGGGGTCGGCGGAACCGTTACCGTGCACCGGTTGCCTGACTACTCTCTGCAACTGGCCATAAATGGAGCAAATGTCTCTGGGACGGACTTCAAGTTCAGGACATCTCAAAAGCTGCAGGCTCATATTCCGCTCCTGATACATAGCCAGGCCCGGGAAATCCTGCAAATCGGGTTTGGAAGCGGTGAGACAGCCTGTTCCGTAACCCGGCACAATATAGGCCACGTAGATAGTGTGGAAATTTCCCCGGAAGTGATAGACGCCGTTGGTTTTTTTACGGATGTGAATCAGAAGGTCCTCGATAAGTCCAAACTGAACTTGGTCATAGATGATGTGCGAAGTTTTTTAGTGAGAGGAACCCGAAGATACGATGTTATACTCTCTGATTCCATTCATCCAACTATCGCCGGCAACGGGTCGCTTTATACCGTAGAATACTTTCGCCTTTGCAAAGAGAAACTCAGAACTGGTGGAATATTCTCTACCTGGGCACCTCTCTACGAGCTTACTCCGGAGGATTTCAAGGTGATTCTCCGATCTATGAAAACGGTTTTCCCCCACGTGTATCTCTGGCATACACCGGCTGGCCGCAACGAATGGTGCATCCTTATGGGAATGATGCAGCCTCTCTCCATAGACTTGCGCAAACTGGAACAGCATTTCAACCGGAAAGCGATTCGGGAGGACCTGGCTGCCATCTCAGTCCTCGATTGTCGGCAGTTGCTAAGTTTCTTTTTGTTAGACAATGAAGGTATTTTGCAGCTCATCGGGCAGAAGGGACTATGCAACACGGATGATAATTCCTATCTGGAATACGCAGCAGCCAAGAAATACTTTGGCCCTGTGGAACGACATCGGGGAGTGAAAAGAATCTTGCAAGAGCTTCTGGTCAGGCGGGGCGATATAGTTCGATATCTAAAGACCGGTCCCGGTGATCTCGCCTTGAAACGCTATATTATGGAGAGGGATTATATACTGGCTGGACGACTCCTCGAACTCGACGGTCAGTTTCACCTGGCAAATATGATGTACCGGCGAGTACTGGAACTGAATCCGGTGTCTGAAGTAGCCCGTGATATGCTCGGCTGTTCGCATAATTCAAAGGCCATCCTGCTCAGGGCCTTAACGGAAAATCCCAAAGACTATACCATCTACCAGAATCTGGGCTTCTCCTGCTTGAACGCTGAAGATTTTTCCGCAGCAACAGGTTGGTTTAAGAAGACCCTCGAAACAGAACCCAAATCCATTGATGCCCATTTCGGACTGGCAAAGGCCTATTTCGGTTTGAATAAGTTTGACGAAGCAGTAGAGCAGTTGGATATTGCAACTAAACTTGGGCCTGTACCCTGGCTTTCTGAAAAGATTAGAAAGGGGCTCAACCTGATCTATGTCAAAAGGATGGTAAACTATCTGCCCAATAGTCCGGAAGCCAGACAAAGGCTGGGGCTCGCCTACCTGGAAAGGGGAAGCTTTGATTTAGCCCTGGCCGAATTGGAAGGAGTGGTAAGGCTTCAGCCCAATTCCATAATGAATCATCTCAACATGGCTACCTGTTATGAAAATGCCTTACAATTCGCTAAGGCAAAAAAGGGCTTTCTAAAAGTGTTGGAATTAGACCGGGCAAACCGAGTAGCCCCAAAATGTCTGGACCGGTTAAGCGGGCGTACGAGTGCTGAAGACATCATAGCCTATGCTACCGCCCGATTGAAGGAGCCAAGGAATCTGAGACCTCCGCCTTACCGGAGCATCCATAATTATAGCAGCGCTCTGGATTTTTGGAAGCAAAGGCGGTTTATAGAAGCCACGCGGGAACTTGAGAAAGCAGTGGGATACTGTGAAGACCATCTCCCGGACCTGGTCAGTTTGTATAAGATTCAGGGATTGTATGATCATGCCATAGAGGGACTTCAGACCATGGCCAAAAGCAATCCCGAAGACCGCGCATTAAAAAGAGAGCTAATGGAACTTAATCTTCTGAAAGAGCTAAAAAAAATTCAGAAAGGCCCGGACGCGAACCAGAAATACTGTCAGATCCTGAGTGTATTGGCAAATCTATACTGGCAGGGCGGAGATTTCGAAGAGGCCGAAGAGGCCCTGCTGAGGATTCTGGCTCTTGATCCGAATGCAGCAGTCATCCATCTTAATCTGGGCATGTGTTACGAGGCCACGGGACAATTGGCTAAGGCTTTGGATTTTTATAAAATGGCGCTAAAGCTGGATCCGCATCTGGGACCCGCCAGGAATACCTTACTCCGACTGATGGATACAATAAGAAAATACGGCGGGAGTTCCATCAAGACTTCTTTACATCAGAGGACTCTTTATGAGCTCTAGACGAACTCTCACAAATCCTTTACATTTTATTGGGCCCTTACCCCGGTAATAACCGGCTCTTATCCTGATAAAACACGTTACGATTGCTCCGCAGTTAAAATCTATTTTCTATTTCCTTGCGTATTCTCTCATCTTCCGGAATGCTCTCATCGAGTATCAATATCTGATGGCTGACTTGCTTGATTCCACCGCCTGGAGTCACGATTACGTCAAAGCGGCCCAACCAGTGGCCTTCCTGCTTAGGAGAACATATGTAGGCATCTTCTATCTTCCATGGTTTGCATAAGGCGCCGCTTCCGCTTTCAATAATGATGTCCAGGCCGTCAATCTCTTTAGCGATGTCCGTATCCACCTTGGTTCCCAGATTAGACAGCATCACCACAAGGGAACACTCCTTCTTCAGCCTGGAAACAATGTCCCTAATCACGATCCCGGCATCACTTACTATAATATCTGGATGTCCCTCAACGTGTCCTCTTCGATCGTTCATAAGGCCTAGGACACCTACCCTACACCCACAAACATCTATGACAACGAAGGATGGAGGCAAAGTTAGAGCCGGATCGGTGCCTTTTAAATTTGCGGCTACAAAAGGGTACTTTTTCCCCTTTATCCTGGCCATGAGAAAATCGCCATCCGCCCAGTCTTCCAGGCCAATATTTATGGCCTGGTAACCCATGTCCAGATAGCTTTCTAAGATGAATTCCGCCCTTTCCCCGGCCAGCGGCAACTCACCCGGGGAATACTTGCACCGTCCAAAGAGGCTGTCGCCGGCATCGAGCAATAAAACACAATTACTGCGCTCCCTTATCTGCCTGATAGCCCCTGCCCGCCGGGCCAGACCGCCCAGCATACGATCGCCTCAACCCGGACAGGGTTTGACATGCCCCCATGTATTGCCCGAGTACAGTATGGTCAGGTGGCACTCATTACCACCTGCATTTTGATCAAAAGCGAGACACGGGGCGCTGTAACAGCATAGAACCAAAAGAAAAAAGAAAGACACAATGCCAGACTTCATAACGCCTCCTACGGTGACAGACAGCCCGTTCAATCAGGGATGTATATTCATCCATACTTTACGGCGCAAGCCTGCAAGAACTTGACCCCAGCGCAACTATTTTCCACTGATCACATATGAAATATTCTTTATTCACTTTTTTATTGACTTTCAGCCAACATGCCGATAAGTAAAACAACGCTTATATCAAGAAAGTTTTCCAGACTAACATCAATGCACTGCTCCGTGCGTCTTAAATTGTTCCCAGGTGGTTGCCGCGTCATACTCCTATGTCTCGGCCTGTTGTTATCCGGGGCCGAAGCGCTCTTTGCCGGTACCTACTTTAACTCGGCCCATGGGAATACCGGCTGCGGAGTCAACCGGAGCGCTACCGCTGCCATTGGTTACACCAAAGGCCATTGTGGCCACTGCCATGAACAGCATGCCAGTATTGATGGAGAAGAACCTAATCCAGCCGGAGGAAGCGCCTCAAAATATGCCATCTTCGCGGATAATTTTACCAGTCAGACAGAGGGCTTTTGCTACTATTGCCATAAAGGGGCGGGTTCAGTCCAGGTATCCTTTGAACGAACAAACTATAACTATAGTTACTGGTTTGGGGGTAATATAACTCTCGCAACACCCAATAATATCTATGATGCCTTTAACCCCGTATCCGGCTCTTCCCACAATCTCCAGGATGTACTTGACTTTGTAAAGACAAAATGGCCGGACACCTTCGGCAACGAATCAAACCCGTGTAACGCCTGCCATAATCCCCACCTTTCCACGCGCGGCTACCCGATCGTAAGGCCCACAGACCGCAACAATATTTGGGGCGACTCGGCCGGAGAGAAAATGAGCGACTATGCCGCGGCCCACGGTGGGCAATACCAGGCTCCCTACCGCTACAACTCGACAAATACATATGAGCCGGATGCTTCTGCTACGACCGACGGCTCCAATCTCCCCGATTACGTGACATTCTGCTCCGACTGTCACAACGCGACTAACGTTATTTACAGCTCGAATCTAATTAGAAATGTGAATGGGATAGGCTGGTCCGAAACAGCGCGGACCTACAACTTGAAAGCGGATTACCATGGATCGGTTACGCGCTGCTGGGGCGTGGATGGGATGGTTGACGCAACGTGCGGCACAAGCGGAGATCCGCCTGTGCCTACGCTTAGAAACTGGGGATCTATAAAAGACCCCTACCTTACAGCCAATTACATTAATTTCATCCTCTGCTGTACCGACTGCCATGAGCCCCATGGCTCACCCAATCCGTTCCTCATTCGCAAGTCGGTAAACGGAGCCGATCCTGCAATCTGGAGCAGCATAAACTCCAGAGCATTTTGCCAGTGTTGCCACGTTCATAACGCGCACTGCGGTAATCTTGGAAGCTGTCTAAACTGTCACGCTCACAACGCCTATGCCAGATGTTGGGCCTGTACTTGGTGTGTCGGAGGAGTGGGAGGGGCCTCTGGCCACTCTTTCTAACACTGGAAGTTGGAGTCTTTGACCGACACTGATTGTCCGTTGTTCTTAGAGATCAGTTCTACATGCAAGGAAATTCCGTCGATATTATTAGGTATGATTTTTTGATGGGGTATGTTCAGGTTTCTTAGGGTCCTGATCTGTGAAGCAGCCATTTTAGCGGCCTTCGGTTTCGTGAACTGTGACTCAATGTCATTAACTTAACGAACGGATTTGTAGCATGGATAAAAGCCTTGTTTTTTGATGCCCTTTTTCCTCGAGAATTTTCTGTCGGGCCTGATTGGCTCAATGGTTTTAATGAATAAATCAAGGAGATCTGAAATCAGCCCCAAAATACTCGAGCGGTTGAAAAACAGGACCACTGTATCTTTCATTTTAGACAAAGCCTGAGTCAGATTGACCTGATATGAGTACTGCCTTTCCTGGGTCTGTTGCTCAACCACAAGCATATCGTACACTGCAACAACATATGGAATTGTACGCCTTGTCATTATCATAGCTCCAGTGCCCCTTGCTGGGGTGCGCCGCCTTGCAGCACTTTTGGTATTGGCCACTCATTCTAAACGGGCAAGGTGATTGTCAGCATCCTTTTGTGAAAATCAGAATGCGATCCAATCAGTCAGTCGCCGGTCATGTGATGGTATTGAATATGATGAAAACGTGTTATGGGTATCATTCACAATCCCACAACTGAAGGCCGCCTTCCAGGGCAGAAAAACCTGTGAATGACTACCGGGAATTAAAACGGTTGCAGGAAATCACGCCAGGGCTGGAAGAAAAACTCAAAAAGGCCCAATTCATGCTTGACCAGGGCCTCATCCGGGATGCCTACCGCGCCGGAGCCCCGCCCGAAGGGATCGAGGAGTTAAAGGGCAAGTAAGCGAAAAAGCATGGACTAAAAAAAAGTGGGCGGGATTTCTTCTGAACTGATAAATCCTTTTAGCTCTTCATCGTTGTAAAAGGCACGCTCAAAGAAGAGGCCGTGGGCTGGGGCAGTAAAACGGCTCAAGTTCACCGGCTCCACAAAAAAACGCCGTACCTCATCAACACTGAGGCTGCCATTCCCCACGGCAACCAGCACGCCGACGATCCGGCGGATCATCTTCCAGAGGAAATGGGAGCCGACAATACGGAAAAGGATGATGTCGTCAGTTTCGTGCAGCAACGTATTGTTGACCATAACCAAGGGAGACTTCTTCTTGATGGCCTGGTGGTCGGTAAAGGAGGAAAAGTCATTCATCCCGGTCAGTAAGGTTGACGCCTCCCGCATGACCGGCACCTTGAGGGGGTCTTTCACCCACCAGGCGTAATGCCTGCAGAAGACGGTTTTACGCTTGGCAATCTGATACAGGTAACTGCGTCCCACGCAATCATGACGGGCATGGAACTGGGATCCCGCCCTTTCCACTTTCAGGACATTTATATCCTGGGGTAGAATGTCATTGAGCCGCCGACCGATCTCCTGCGGGCTGAGATCGGTCGCTGCCTCCAGGTGGGCAACGTACTCCAGGGCATGGACGCCGGCATCGGTACGCCCGTTGCCCTGAATATCCACCTGCTCCCCGAAAAGTTCGCCTGCGCACCGCAAGAGACTCCCCTGGATGGTTTTTGCATCCTTCTGCTTCTGCCAGCCACTGTAACGGCTGCCATCGTACTCCAGAATGAGTTTAAATCGTTTGTGTTTCGTGGGCATACAAATATTACCGCCTTTTCCTTAATGAGCAGGGGGGGAAACTTTTAATCTGGAACTCAGAAAATCAGGAAAAGATAGACCATGTTTATTTGGGTTTGCACTTCCCTGAGTTCCTGATTTCCAGATTTGATATGTTTCTTTGCACTTTTTATCATGCATTTTCAAAACGCTAATTTGTTACGTTCAATCTGCCCGGAGGAAGAATGGATTTCGTTAAGGACTACAAATATAATCGAGCGGCTCAATAAAGAATTTAAACGTAGAACGCGGTCTATGGAGATACTGGCCGGTGAGTCTTCCTGCTATCGGCTTCTGGCATTTATATGTCTGAAGATGGAACTACAATGGAGGTCTAATCCCATAGGAAAAGTGCGTAACAACCTGCCGTTCTTGTCATGCCATAGGCAGATTCGCCGGGGCGAAAAAGAATTGGCTAATAAGAATTTTACACAAAAATCTTGACAGTACCGACCGAGGAACTGAATAGTAAGTGAGCGAAAATGCCTTAAAGTTATAAAGCAATGGACAACCCTTCTCCTTTTCAGAGATTCAGTGCAAATGCGATGGCACGTCCGGCTTCAATCATCTTGTTTGCCGGGAGAGTTGTGATGAGTGAGCCTATCTTGCCTCTCGATACAGTTTGGATATGATCACAGTTCACAACACAATCGTGAGGCAGCCCGTCTTGTCGAGAAAGAAAGACCTCGCTTGGGATGTCCCTGATGGTGGTAGTAATAGGCGCTATGGTGACTTCACCGAGATAGTCAAGAATGGAATCTCGCGTCAGTATGAGCACGGGACGCTTTTTATCAGGATGGAGGAACTTGTACCAGCGAACTTCTCCCCGTTTCATTCACCCCCCCACGCCTGTTCATCTTCCCACAAGCTGAACTCGCCCTTCTTGACGGGTTGCGCCTTGTATCCCCGGCGGTGCTTCTGCTCGAGACTTGCTACACTGTAGCGCGTGAGCGCATCACGCAACGCATCCCTGGTAAAAGCCGATCGTGATGTGTGAAGCCGTTTCGCAGCACGGTCTACCGCCTCTACCAGATCGTCATCGAGTGTCATCTGCACAGTTCTCATAGTAACTATCGGCCCTCCCTGTATGTGGATTACCATAGCTATGGTAATCCACATAAATAACCATGTCAAGAAAATCTTTAACGTCTTAACCTAAGGGTCAATGCGCTTTGCCATTTTGTGTTTCAGCACACCCCGCACCGCTTGCATATTCCCACCTGGCAGGGGATGGTCTTTTCCGCCTTGAGGGCCTTTTGGTATTCTTCCCACAGGTAGTCTTTATTTATGCCGTGATCGATAAAATCCCAGGGAAAGAGTTCATCCCGATCCCGCTCGCGTGAGACAAAGAAATCAGGATTTAAGTCCGCCTCTTTATAAGCCTTCTTCCAACTACCTGTCTTTAGTGCCGCCTCCAGGAAGGACCCGACCCGGCGATCTCCCCTGGCCAGGAGGGCCTGCACGTAAGCCCACTTGGGCACATCAAACGTGGTTCGAACGTTTCCCTCATGGCTTAATCCATTCTTAATAATCTTGACTTTATCCTGTAACGACTCCAGTTCATCCATAACCACCCACTGGAAAGGCGTCCAGGGCTTGGGCACAAAACAGTTAACACTGAGCGTTATGGCGCCCATGCGCCTTTTATCCCGACCCACTTTAAGGACATGATGTTTTATCTTCTTGGTCAGATGGACGATGGCCTCCACATCCCCTCTTTCTTCGGTCGGCAGACCGATCATAAAATAGAGCTTGAGATTCAGGATGTCCCACTGCGACAGTCTCTCGGCGGCCTCCAATATAGTGTCTTCATCCAGTCCCTTATTAATTACACGCCGCAGGCGCTCCGATCCGGCGTCCGGCGCTATGGTAACCGTCTTTAACCCGGCGGTTTTAAGGGTAGCCAGGAGTTCCGGCGTCAGGCAGTCCGCCCGCAGAGACGAAAACGAGACCTCCTTACCGTGCGCGATAAGATGCCCGCAAATACGCTCTATGGCCCCGGCATCGGCAATCTCTACCCCTACCAGACCCACCTTATCAATATCTCCGGCCCCGGCAATTACGCTGTCTATGACCTCTTCAGGCCAGGGCCGGGGCGGACGATAGATAAACCCCGCTGCGCAGAAACGACATCCCCTCGAACATCCGCTCCCTATCTCGATGAGAAATTTGTCTCCAAATTCGGTGTTGGGGGTAAGGATAATAGTGTGTCTTTCGGCGGCCTTTCCTGTAGGGACACTCATCCTCTTTACTCTCCGCGGCAGTCCTATGTCCGGCTCAAAGGATATTAACCGTCCCCTTTTATCGTAGCCCGGATGATAAAATTGCGGGACATAGAGGCCGTCAAGGCGGGAGGCCAGTTCCCGGAGCGCCTTCCGGCGACCCCGCCCGGCGAACTGCGTTTCTATCAACAGATCGAGAAAAGGCGGTATGGTCTCTTCCCCCTCGCCCAGTAAAAAGCAGTCTATATATCCGGCCAATGGCTCCGGGTTGAGGAAGGTTGCTACCCCCCCGGCCATGACCAGGGGATGGTTATCGCTGCGATCTTCCGTCCGTATGGGGATGCCCGCGGCCCGGAGAATCTTGAGGACATTCAGATAATCGTTTTCAAAAGAGAGGGAAAATGCCAGGACCTTAAAATCGGCCAGGGGCCGGCGGGACTCTATGGAAACAGGAGGCTCGCCCTCCTCCGGCAGGAAGACGCGTTCACAGACCACGTATGGATTCCGATTAAAAAGGGCATAAACAACCTGATAGCCCAGGCTGGACATGCCCACATGGTAATGGTTGGGATAAATGAGGGCTACGGGTAATTTACCGTGCCATTTCTTCCTGATTACTCCCTCTTCGGCGGCGAGAAGTTCCTTGCTTAAAATCTGCTTTTTGTACAATGATTTCCTTTAAGAAATTCAAGGTTCGTAACAAGTTAGCGTTTTGAGAATGCATGATAAGAAGTGCAAAGAAACATATCAAATCTGGAACTCAGAAACTCAGGGAAGTGCAAACCCAAATAAAGAGGGTCTATCTTTTCCTGATTTTCTGAGTTCCAGATTAATAGCCTTTTCTGAATGTAGGACGGTTTCAAACACCTAAGGTGTTACCGCCTTCGCTTTTTTGCCTCTGTGTTCTCTGTGGCAATCGTCAAAATCAGTCCGCCTGCCGGCGCAAAAATGTCGGCACATCCAGTTCTTCTTCATCCATGGCCGCGGCATCGGAGAAACTACGTTTTCGCTGTAAGTTAGTATTTCCGGGCAGTACAGCCCTGGGCTGAAAACGCTCCACGGTCTGGCCTTCCGGAGACGAAGACGGCCCTCTGCTCCCGAGCCAAGGCCGGGCCGGAGCATCCTGTTTTCTGGGCTGAAGCCGCGGCAGAACGGTCTGAGGCGGGGATGCCTCCTTCTCGCTTTCTTCCTCTGTATGGATGCCGGTGGCGATGACCGTGACGCGGAGTTCATCACCCAAGGCATCATCCAGAACCGAACCGAATATGATATTGGCATCTTCATGCGCCTCTTTCTGGATAAGGGAAGAGGCGGCATATACCTCATCCATGGTCAGACTCTGGTTACAGGAGATGTTGATCAAGACTCCACGCGCTCCGCTTATGGATATATCTTCCAGGAGGGGGCTGGAAATAGCCTTCTGAGCGGCCTCAATGGCCCGGTTTTCGCCGGAGGCAATGCCGGTGCCCATGAGGGCCAGGCCCATTTCCGACATAATGGTTCTGACATCGGCAAAATCCACGTTGATGAGACCGGGCACGGTAATTACATCTGAGATCCCTCTTACGGCATAAAGAAGCACATCGTCGGCCTTTTTCAGCATTTCGAGGAAAGTAGCATTCTTTTCTGCAAGACTCAGGAGGCGGTCATTAGGGATAGTGATGAGGGTATCCACATGTTTTTTTAATTCGCGGATGCCGTCTTCGGCCTGCCGCATGCGTTTTTTCCCCTCAAAATGAAATGGCTTGGTAACTACAGCTACGGTGAGGGCGCCCAGCTCCTTACCGATCTGGGCCACAATCGGCGCGCCGCCGGTGCCGGTCCCGCCGCCCATACCGGCGGTAACGAAGACCATGTCACTGCCGGCCAGGGCTTCGCGTATCTTGTCTATACTCTCCAGGGCGGCCTGGCGGCCCTTGTCCGGATCGGCCCCGGCCCCCAGCCCCCGGGTTACTTCCGTGCCAAGCTGGATCTTAATGTCTGCGCTGGCCACTTCCAGGGCCTGGGCGTCTGTGTTGGCGGCTACAAAACAAACGCCCTTTAAGTCGGACCTGATCATATTTCTGACCGCGTTTGTGCCGCCGCCGCCAATGCCGAAGACCTTGATTTTCGCCGCGTAATCATCTTCTGCAAACGTAAAGAGCATAACCCCCTACCCCCTTTATATATGAATGCTATAATATCTTATCTTTGAACCATCTTTTCATCCGGTTTGTGACCCGGTTAAAGATATGCTCGTCCCGGATGCGGAATTTTCTTTCCGGTTCATTATTGAGTCCGTATATGAGAAGACCCACAGCCGTCGCATACATGGGACTGTTTATTACATCCACCAGCCCGGTAACGCCCTTGGGATAACCAACGCGTGTCGGTAAGTTGAAGATCTGTTCGGCCATCTCCGGTATGCCTTCCAGCAAGGCTGAGCCGCCGGTAACTATCAGACCCGCGGCAACAAGCTCCTTAAAACCGGAACGGATTATCTCCTGATCAATCAGGCTAAAAACTTCTTCTACCCGCGGCTCCAGTATCTCACTCAATATATAGCGCGAGACGATGCGCGGTTTCCTGCCGCCTACGCTGGGGACTTCGATGGTCTGATCTTTCTGGATCATGGTATTCAGACAACAACCGTGTTTGACCTTGATTTTTTCCGCCTCGGCCATGGGTGTGCGCAGGCCCACGGCAATATCATTGGTCAGGTTGTTGCCGCCCAGACCCAGCACCGAGGTGTGCCTTATACTGCCGCCGGTAAAAACAGCTAAATCGGTGGTGCCGCCGCCAAAATCGATCAGCGCCACCCCCAGGTCTTTTTCTTCATTGCTCAAAACCGCTTCCGCCGAGGCCAGAGACTCCAGCACTATATCGCAGACATCCAGTCCGGCCCGGTTGCAACACTTTATTATGTTGTGCGCCGAGGTAACGGCCCCGGTTATAATGTGCACCTTGGCCTCCAGGCGAACACCGGTCATGCCTAAGGGGTCAAGTATGCCGTCCTGATCATCTACAATATATTCCTGCGGCAGGATGTGGATGACTTCGCGGTCCATTGGTATAGCTACGGCCCGGGCCGCGTCGATCACCCGGTCTATGTCATTCTGCCCTACCTCGCGCCCTTTAATGGCAATCACGCCGTGGCTGTTAAACCCTTTGATGTGGCTGCCGGCGATACCGGCATAGACGGACTTTATCTCACAGCCCGCCATCAATTCTGCTTCTTCTACGGCCTTCTGGATAGAGTTGACGGTGCTTTCAATATTAACCACCACACCCTTGCGCAGGCCGATAGACGGATGGGATCCGACTCCCACGATCTTTATCGTATTTTCTTTTACTTCTCCTACTACCGCACAGATCTTGGTCGTGCCGATATCCAAGCCGACAATAATATCCCCTTGATCTTTATCCATAATTAAATTCCCCTAGGATAGGTTGATGGTCTTCCGGATCATAATTTTTCCATTATAATACTCGCAATCCACATAGCTGACCGAATTATAGGCCTCCTTCAAATAAAGGTCGTAAAGGACCATTTCCAGTCGCCTGAATTTTTTTGCCATATCTCCCATCCCCATTCTTATGGGAAAGCGGCCGTCTACTGTATGTAGAACCAGGCCCATCCTGGGGTCTATGTGGATTTCGGAGATATTTCTGGCCGGCAGCACATCTTCAACGTTCTTTTTGGCATAGAGAAGCGGCAAAAGCTCCCGCAGATGCCCGACCTTTTCCGAATCAGAGAGCAGATCTCCCTTCTTTAAGCCGGTTATAATCGGATAATCCATATTCTCAGCCAGATTTGTCCGCGCGATTATTACGCCCTCTTTATCAACGTAATAAAGCCCGTTATCCTGCAGCAGCGCTACCGGCTGTTTTTCCACGATGCGGATATAAAGGCGGTCGGGCAGTTCCTTGCGCACGACGGCCTGTTTGACCCAGGGGTGCGTCTCCAGTGTCCGGCCGATTTTATCCGCATCAATAGCCAGTATATTGCTGTGTATATCCACATTGGCCAGATTACGCATCTCTTCCTTGGAAATGCGCTGGCATCCGGTAATGTGCACTGAATTAATACGAAAGAGGCTGGATTGATACATCCAGCGGCAACAGGTCCTTGTCAAAAAGATGCCGCCCGCGGACAAAGACAGCAGCAGCGCCAGGCCAAGCAATAAGATTATGCGCCTTTTACGGCGGCTGTCCGCCCTTTGAGGCATCCTTTTATAGCTACGCACCAATGATCTCTACCTCCGGCTCCAATTTCACTCCAAAGCGGGCCTGGACCTGATCGCGAACCAGGCCCAGCAGGCCGAGGATATCCGAGGCCGTGGCCCCGCCGGTATTGACTATGAAATTGGCGTGCTTCCGTGATACCAAGGCCCCTCCACAACGCATACCCTTTAATCCGGCCATCTCGATCAATTTACCGGCGGCCAGACCGGCCGGGTTTTTAAAAATAGAACCGGCGCTGGGCTGACGAAGGGGCTGGGTGGCGCGTTTACGCGCCAGATTAGAGGTAACCATATCCTGAACCTGCCCGGGATTGCTCCTCTCCAGGCAAAAAGTTCCGGAAAGGATGGCGCCCCTTTTAGGGGCTAAAAGAGTGCGATAGCCAAAGGAGAGCCGGCTCCTCTCCCATCGCCTGACTTTTCCTTCCTCATCCAGGACGCTGATCTCTTGCAACCGGTCTTTTATCTCACCGCCCCAGGAGCCGGCGTTCATGGATATGGCTCCACCTGTTGAGCCGGGGATACCGGCAGCAAACTCCAGGCCGGAAAATCCGGCCTTGGCCGTAAACCGAACCAGTTGCGGGAGATAAACCCCTCCCTCCACGGTAACCAAAACGGTAGGCCTGTCCTTTGAGTCCGTGACCGTCATCTTTTTGAATCCCATCTTCAGGGAGATAACTACACCGTGAAATCCACGGTCTTTAACTACCAGATTTGTCCCCCGGCCGATAACAAAATAAGGTACGCCTTCCTGGCGCGCAAATGCCAGGATTTGTCCCAGGGCGTTGAGACTGCGGGGCATAACCAGGGCGCCGGCCGGTCCGCCCACTTTAAGGGATGTCCACCGCGCCAGCGGCTCATCAAACAGTACCGCGCCGTCACATAACTTCTCTAATTGCTTTTTTACCCTTTTGTTCATTTTCCAAGCCGCAGCAGCAGCTCTTCTCCTACCTGCCAGATATTGCCGGCTCCCAGGGTCAAGACCACATCCCCGGGACGGACTATCGACTCGAGATGAGAGGCTATAGCCGCTCTGTCCGGTATAAATTGCACGTCCTTATGCCCCTGCCGGCGGATACTCTCACACAGATCTTTTGCCTCCACACCCGGGATCGGCTTCTCGCCGGCCGCATAAATCTCGGTCAGTATGAGCACGTCTGTCTGGTAAAAGGCCTTCACAAAATCCTCGAAAAGGGCCTGCGTCCGCGTGTAACGGTGAGGCTGGAAAATGACGATGAGCCGCTTCTCTTCCCAGCATTGTCGCATCGCGGTAAGGGTGGCCTTAATTTCCGTGGGATGATGACCGTAATCATCTACGAATATAATACCGTTGATTTCCCCTTTGATCTGAAAACGTCGCTGGACGCCGCTGAATTGTTGCAGGGCGGCCTGTATGTCGGCGAATGGTATATCGAGTTCCAGACCGCAGGCCACCGCCGCCAGGGAATTATAGACATTATGTATGCCGGGGACGTTCAGGTTGATCTCTCCAAGTTCCTGCCCCAGATGATAAGCAATATAGCGTCCTCCCAACCCTGCCCAGCGGACATCCCGCGCCTGAAAATCGGCCTGAGCGCTGAGGCCATAGGTAGCATGGCGTTTTTTAATATAGGGGATAAAAGATGGAATATGGTTATCGTCCAGGCAGACGATGGCTATCCCATAAAAGGGCACTTTATTTATAAATTCGAGGAAGGTAGTTTTAATGCACTCCAGGTTGCCGTAGTAGTCGAGGTGTTCGACATCGACATTGGTTACCACCACAATGCTTGGAGAAAGCTGCATGAAGGAACCGTCGCTCTCATCGGCCTCGGCCACCAGAAATTTGCCCTGTCCCAGCTTGGCGTTGCTTCCCAGGCTGTTGAGCTTGCCGCCGATAACCACCGTGGGATCAAGACCGCCCTGAGCCAGTACCGTGGCTACCATGGAAGTGGTGGTGGTCTTGCCGTGTGCGCCGGCCACGGCAATGCCGTACTTCAGACGCATCAACTCCGCCAGCATCTCCGCTCGCGGGATGACCGGGATTATAGCCTCCCGGGCATACTGCACCTCAGGGTTGTCCCTGGTTACGGCCGAAGAAGTAACCAGGACATCGGCCCCATGCACGTTTTTGGGATCATGTCCTTTATGTACGGCGCAACCCAGTCTGCTGAGGCGGCGGGTAATATCCGTCTCGGCCAGATCAGAGCCGCTGACCTTATAGCCCAGGTTGATTAGAACCTCGGCTATGCCGCTCATGCCGATGCCGCCTATGCCTACAAAATGTACATGTTGACCGGTCTTATACATTTACTGGCCACCTATCATCTTAAGACACTCTTCCGCAATAAGCGCAGCGGCGTTTGACTTGCCCAGCGCCAATGACCGGCCCGCCATATTCTTAAGGGCGCTCTGATCTTCATACAGCGATTTAATCTCCCCGGCCAGAATATCCGGCCTGAGGTCGGCCTGTAGATATACCTTGGCAGCGCCGGCCCTTTCCAGACAGCGAGCATTTACCTCCTGATGGTTATTGGCCGCATAAGGATAAGGGATTAACAGGGCAGGCCTCCCGATAGCGGTCAATTCAGCCAGAGTACCGGCCCCGGCCCTGCATACCACAACGCTTGCCCGGCCATAGGCCCATCCCATGTCATTAATAAATGCGGAGACTGTGGCCTCAAACCCGGCCTGCCGATAAGCATCTCTTACCCAGACCTCGTCTTTCTCGCCGGTCTGGTGAATAAAGTAAAGTCGTTCCTTCAGGTCATTCAGACCGGCCAGTCCAGCGGTTATAATCTCATTTATGCGGTGTGCGCCCTGACTGCCGCCCAGGATAAGGACGGTGAACCGGTCGTTCACCCCCTTATTTTTGCCGACTGAATCCAGTAAATCTTTCCGTACCGGATTCCCGGTAAGCATGGCCTTTCGTCCGGGGAAATAATCTCCGCTTTCCGGATAAGAGATAAATACCCGGTCTGCAATACGACCTAAGATACGATTAGTCAGACCCGGGATGGAGTTCTGTTCCTGTATCGCGGTCTTTATTCCCATAAGCCAACCTCCAAGGGTTACCGGCCCGGAGACATAACCGCCGACGCCCAGGATTAAATGAGGCCGGAAGTCTCTCAAAATAGCCAGTGTCTGTAATATCGCTAAAGGGACCATGGCCAGAGCCCGAACCGTACCAACCACGCCACGCCCCTTGATACCCTCGGCCCGTATCGTCTTGAACGAAAACCCGTACCTGCGCAGGGCCTCTACGTTTATTTTCCTGTCCGTACCTACAAACAGGATGCTCACGTCTCCTTTGCTCATCAGTTCCCTGGCCACAGCAATCCCCGGGAAAAGATGCCCGCCGGTTCCACCCCCGGCTACAATGATGCGTATTCTCTTTGCTTCATACATGTCAAGCGTTCGAAGGTTCGAACGGATCTATCATATCGCGGCGGCCTGCTGTTTTGGCAAGCTCCGGGCTGCTTCCTGAAAAATATCTCCCCTCTCCGCATAACTACGAAACATATCAAAACTCGCGCAGGCCGGGGAGAGGAGTACCACATCCCCCGGCGCAGACTCCGCATAGGCCATGCGCACGGCCTCCGGCAGCGTCCCGGCCTCCATAGTCCGGGTCAGATGTCCCAGGGTCTGACGTATCTTTTCTCCGGCCTCGCCGATAAGGATAAGCGCCTTCACTTTATTGCGCACCATATCTTCCAATACCGCATAACTGCCGCCCTTGTCCCGGCCGCCGGCAATCAGTATGACCGGCCGGTTGAACCCGGCCAGGGACTTGACCACCGAACCCACGTTGGTTCCCTTGGAATCATCATAAAAGCTCACGCCGCCAATCTCACAGACAAATTCCGTACGGTGATGCAGACCCTCAAACGTCTCCAAGGCCTCCTGTATGGCGGATGGCGTACAGCCGCACACCCGGGCCGCAAGCACGGCGGCCATGATGTTTTCCAGGTTATGTTCGCCCGTCAGTTTGACCTTCTCCAATGAATATGTCTCCCCGGCTTCCTGATCCAGGCGGCAGGTCAGCCCGTTCCCCTCCGTGTAGGCCCCTTTGCCGTGCGGCTTATGGCTGAAGGTGAGTATGCGGGAGGGTATGTTACTTACGTACTGCGTCACCACAGGGTCATCATCGTTAATAACGGCAAAGTCACCGGCTGTCTGGTTGGCAAAAATCCTGAACTTGGAGAGGATATAGGCATTAAAAGATGGATAACGATCCAGATGATCCTCGGTTATGTTCAAAAGGAGCCCCAGCCAGGGTCGAAAGAATTCGGTAGTATCCAGCTGAAAACTGCTTATCTCCGCCACCACAAAATCCCTGTCCTGTTTCTGCCCCGCATAGCCGATCAAGGGGCGGCCGATGTTGCCGCCCACGAATATCTTTTTGCCCGCATGCGCCAGGATGTGCCCGATTAATTCCGTAGTCGTGCTCTTGCCGTTAGTGCCGGTTACCGCGATGACAGGCGTATCTATGAAACGGGCAGCCAGCTCTATCTCCCCGATGACCGGAATACCGGCGCGCCTTGCCGCCTGAAGGGGTTCAATCTCCAGGGGCACCCCCGGGCTGACCACGATCAACCCGGCCGCAAGGAAGGTCTTCATGTTATGTCCACCGGCCTCCAAGGGAATCCTGTTCTCTTCAATCCAGGCCAGCTTATCTGCAGGGATATCCTTAAGGGCCGCCGATTCGGATACGGAGACCTTAGCGCCGCGCTCCAGCAAAAACGCGGCAGATTCCTTACCGCTTGCACCCAGCCCTACTACCAAAACCTTTTTATATTTCAAGTCCATACCCGATGTATCCTCTGATTACCTTAGCTTCAGGGTGCTTATGGCTACCAATCCCAGAAGAATAGCAATAATCCAGAAGCGCACGATGACCTTGGACTCCGGCCATCCTTTAAGCTCAAAGTGGTGGTGGAGCGGGGCCATTCGGAAAATACGTCTGCCGTTGGTGGCCTTAAAATATCCCACCTGAAAGATGACGGACAGGGCCTCGACCACGAATATACCGCCCACAATGGCCAGCAAAATTTCGTGCTTGGTTATCACGGCCACCGTCCCTAATGCTCCCCCCAAGGCCAGCGAACCGACATCACCCATAAAGACCTGAGCCGGATAGCTGTTAAACCATAAGAACCCCAGACCGGCGCCTACTAATGCCCCGCAAAATACGGCTATCTCTCCGACGCCCGGCACGTAAGCAATCTGCAGATAATTAGCTATCTTAATATGCCCGGTTAAGTAAGCAAAAATGAGGTAGGTGGCAGCGGCGATGATGGTCGGGCCGATGGCCAACCCATCCAGCCCATCGGTCAGATTGACGGCATTGGATGCCC
Source organism: Desulfovibrionales bacterium (assembly GCA_028715605.1). Classification (NCBI taxonomy): domain Bacteria; kingdom Pseudomonadati; phylum Thermodesulfobacteriota; class Desulfovibrionia; order Desulfovibrionales; species Desulfovibrionales bacterium. Next base: position 139,249 of record JAQURM010000004.1, on the reverse strand, counting down.
CAACAATAACTATTATGGCCAGGGGGATATAGGCCCAGCCGATATCAGGCCTGATGGTCTTGAAAAACGGGATGCTGAGGCGGGTATCGAAATTATGATGCGTATAGAGATAGACACCGATAAACAGGGTGATGGCTAATTGTCCGGCCAGCTTGTAACGACCGCCCAGGCCTTTATTGTTCTTCTTGATTACCTTGCGATAGTCGTCCAGAAACCCGATGCTGCCAAAGCCGACGGTGACCAGTAAGACCAACCAGATATAATGACTACTTAAATCCGCCCACAGGAGCGTGGACGCAGCCACGGCAAAGATGATCATGAGGCCGCCCATAGTGGGCGTCCCCTGCTTCGAGAAGTGGGACTGAGGGCCTTCTTCACGAATATACTGCCCTACCTGAAGTTCGCTGAGCCGCCTGATCAAATAAGGCCCGACTATGAAAGACAACAAAAGGGCCGTCAACGTGGCGTAGATAGTGCGAAAGGTAATATACCGGAAGACATTGAAAACAGTATGATATACATGCAGGGGATACAGTAAGTAATATAACATTTATGCCTCTCCCCGGAGCCCCTTTACAATCTCTTCCATCCGCATGCGACGCGATCCTTTGACCAGCACAAAATCGTGGCCGGAGGTTTTTTGCCTGATTATTCTGACTGCTTCTTCATGGCTGGACGCGGTAAGGATGCGGCCTTTATCCATACCGCCTGAGACAGCCCCTTCTGCAATAAACGCCGGAGCAAACTCGCCCATAACGATAAGATATTCTATCCCCAGCCCGGCAATATATCTTCCAATGGAGCGATGGGCCTCTGCCGTCTGCTCACCCAATTCCAGCATGTCCCCCAAAACCGCTATTCCGGGGCTGCTCCCTTTGATCTCTTTAAGGGTTTCCAGAGCGGCCCGCATAGAGCCCGGATTGGCGTTATACGTGTCATTTATTACGGTCATTCCCTGGGGAAGTTTGATAAGCTCTAACCGGTTCGTTGCCGGACGGAATTCTTCCAGGGCTTCTTTGATAGTCTTGATATCCACGCCCATAGCCAATGCCACAGCGCTTGCGGCAAGTGCATTTGTGATGTTGTGCCTCGCCGGCGTCTGTAGGGTTACTTGGGCAGCCCCTTCATGTGACACCAAAGAGAAACTTAGCGTCCCTTCCGGTCGGGATATAATCTCCCGGGCGGTAACCTCCGCCCCGGGACCAAACCCAAAACCTAGCTTACGCGCCCTGCATTTTTGAGCCAGATTCAAAACATGGGGGTCATCCACATTAAATACGGCCATATCCTCCTCATCCAGAGCGGCATAAAGTTCGCCTTTGGCCCTGGCTACCCCTTCTATAGTTTTAAGACCCTCCAGGTGAGCCATCTGCACATTGGTAATTACCCCTATATCCGGCCTCGCAATCTGAGCCAGCCGTTCTATTTCCCCGAGTCTGTTCATGCCCATCTCCAGGACGGCTACTTTATCCGTGGGCTTGACCGCCAGGAGTGACAGAGGCAATCCGACAAGGTTGTTAAAGTTACCCATGGTCTTGGCCACATTAAGGCATTTAGCCAGGATACCGGCGGTCATCTCCTTGGTGGTGGTCTTGCCGCTGGATCCGGTAATGGCTACCACCTGCACAGGATTGGCGCGGCGCCAGAAAGAGGCGATGTCGCCTAAGGCGGTTAAGGTATCATCCGCCTCAATGACCACGGCCGGAGTAAAAAGGTTCCGGCCGGCCTGCTCAGACCACCAGCCTTTACGGACTAAAATACCGCTTACCCCTTTAGCTAACGCTTCCGGCACAAAGTCATGGCCGTCAAAACGTTCCCCCTTCAGGCACAGAAAAAGATCTCCTTCTTTTGCCGTGCGGGAATCTATGGCCGTACGGTTAAAAGAAACGGCCGTGCCACCCTGGAGCAGCATCCCTTTTGTAGCATACAATACATCTAAGGCCGTCAGCCTTCTCATATCCCGCCCGGTATCAAGACAGACTGCCAAAGGCATGCCTCACCTCCGTCCGATCGTCAAAGGATAAAATATTCCCCCTTACGATCTGATAGTCTTCATGGCCTTTGCCGGCAATGACGATGGCATCTCCCGGCCGGGCCAGGCGCGAGGCCAGTCTGATAGCCTCACGTCGTTCAGGCATAATGACATAGCCCGTCTCAAGCGGGCCGGCCAGGATGCTATCCGGCTCAACCCGCCGCAAAGGAGATCCCTTTATCCCTTCTTCAATATGCCTGATAATCTCCAGAGGATCTTCATCCCGGGGGTTGTCTGAAGTTATTATTACTATCCGGCTGAATTGGGCGGCTATCCGCCCCATAATGGGCCTTTTGCCCTGGTCGCGATTGCCGCCGCAACCAAATACACTGATAAGCCTTTTAGGATTAAGGGCCTGTACGGCGCTTAAGACCTTTTCCAGGGCATCCGGGGTATGGGCATAGTCTACCAGGACCGTGGCCTTACAGTCATTATCAATGCGATCCATACGCCCCGGCACAGCGCTCAATGCCTCTATCCCTTTTTTTATAACTCCGCGTGAAAGGCCCAGGGCCAACCCTACCCCTGTGGCCGCCAGCATATTGTAAAGGTTGTACTCACCCAGGAGTTTTGAATGCAGGTTGAAGGTCCCCTTGGGGGTAATTATCTCGGCCTCGATCCCATCCAGGGTAAAAGACATGTTCCGTGCCGTTATATCTGACCCATGCTCTCTTAATCCATAGGTCAAAAGAAGGTCCCGCTGGGTCTTGAGCAACTCCCTGCCCCAGGGATCGTCGATATTGATAACTGAGCAAGGTCGCTTCGCCCCTCTGCTCTCCTCCAAAACTGTGGTAAAAAGCCTTTCCTTACAGTGGAAATAATCTTCCAGGTCGTGATGATAATCCAGGTGATCCCGCGATAAATTGGTATAGACCGCCACATCAAACCGGCAGGACGTAACCCTCTCCTGATCCAGGGCGTGAGATGACACCTCCATAACCACGTGCGTTATCTTCTGATCAGCCATCCGGCGGAGGAGCTTTTGCAACTCCAGGGACTCAGGTGTGGTAAAAGGCGCCTTCAGCACCTCACATCCAAAGCGATAATTGACCGTTCCGATAACCCCGGTAGAAAAACCAGCGGCTCTTAAAACAGATTCTACCAGGTAAGATGTGGTCGTCTTTCCATTAGTGCCGGTAATACCCACAAGGCACAATCTCTTTGTTATGTCTCCATAGTAGGCGCCGGCGATGCAGGCCAGGGCCTGGCGGGTATTGGGAACCCTGATTATGCTTAAGCCGGCAGGAGTGGAATTCAGTTTAAAACCGTTTTGCACTACCACGGCCTTAGCCCCGCGACTGATAGCGTCATGGATATAGGCGTGCCCATCGGTCTTTGCCCCGGAAATAGCCACAAAAAGGCTCCCCTGGCTTACCTTCCGGGAGTCATAGGCGACATCGGCAATCTCAATATCCGGCAGGCCTTCCGTGAGCTTTTTGTCGATCGATCCTATTAATTGGGTCAGTAGCATATCCAAAAATCCTGTCTTCTATGAAGACGGCTTGAATTCTATTACACAACGAGAATTCTTTCTTAGCTTTGTTCCCGGCGCCGGTGATTGACAAACCGCAACTCCGGAACCGGTGACTACCAGAGAGACGTCATATCCCTGAAGCATATACAGGGCTTCCCGCATGGATTTGCCCCGTACGTTCGGCATAACCATGGCCTTTGCAGCCGGGGCCGCGGCCTGCCTGCAGCTATTCTGAGCCTTATTCTCTCTTCCGGCGTACCTCCGGTCTCTTTTTTCTCTATATGAACCAGGCGCTTTTGCCCGGGGACGGCTTAATACTCTAAGAGAGGCATAGGCTATATCTTTTATCCGGTGTTCTATTTTTGTCCTTACTTCCTCTTCCCCAGGGGCTCCTTCGATTATCATCAGTATAGCTACCTTAGGATTATGAGCCGGCACGCCCCCCAATAAGTATTTAATATAATCAACCCGGGACGAATTGTCGAGAGAGGGATCGTCCGGGGATGAAATACCGGCGGGGGGCCGGACATAATTGCAAGCTGTAAGCAAGATAAAGTTTTTATCCTCTTTGCCTTGCTGAGTTCTAAGGATGGCGCTTATTTTTTCAGATGTCTCCGGCGTGCATGCCTGCCTTACCGGAGCGCACTGATATTCTTTTATTAACTTACCTTCGCTGTCGGTTACCTTTGAGACCACGTGAGGCGGCATAAACACGCCGCGGTTTAAGATAGCCCCGAAGGCAGTAATGAGCTGAAGGGGAGTTGCCGTAATCCCTTCACCCCGGTAAAATGCGGATATATCGCCCTGATATTGGCTATAAGGCGGCAAAGTGCCGCTATTTTCGGCAGGCAGACAGATACCCGTCTTATTGCCGAATCCGAGCTTGAGAAGAAAATTATATAGAAACTCCGGCGAAGGGGTGTGGGGGGATTCAGAGAGATCTTTTTCATTGTCCTTTGTATCGCCATGCGACACGTGTGTTGCATTATCAAGCCCCTGTATGGCCGGAACACCGGATTTTTCTCTTAAAGTCTGCTCTTCAATTGCCGCCGCCGTTCCAAAAAAACCGGCCAGTTCACCCAGCTCATATATATCAGTGACGGCCCGATTCCTGCGCAGCGAGGCATCAGCCTCCCAGAAGGTGTTAAGATTGTAAGATGGATAATTGGCCATAGCCAATACGGCCCCGCTCTTAATATCCATGACAATAATGGCCCCTGCTTTAACTATATTATCTTTGGCCGGAACCGGACAAAACCCCCTCTCCGCCATGGCCTGAATGTTGCTATCCACAGTCAGAATAATATTATTGCCCTTGCCGGCATTAACCTCTGTTACCCCGCCATTGAATGTCAAGCGGGTTGACTCGTCGCACTTCTTCTGAAGCGACAAAGGGGTGCTGCACAGGAGATCATCATAGGCTGACTCTAATCCCTCTATGCCGTGACCATCCGTATCGGCAAAGCCTATAATCTGAGCGGCCAGGCTGTTCCGGGGATAAAGGCGGCAGTTTTCATTAATAAAATGGATACCCTTGAGCTTGAGATTCTTTATCATCTCTGCCTGATGGGAGGCCACACGACGGGCTATCCATACAAAGGCCTTCTCACACTCGAGCATCTTAAGTAGATCTTCTTCATTGATTCTGAGTGTGTTGGAAAGGGCGGCCGCCGTCTGGGCCGGATCGTCAACATCCAGAGGATAGGCATAAACGGAGTAGGCGCTAGCGGTTACAGCCAGCTCTCTGTAGCTCCGGTCGAAAATGCCGCCTCGATAAGGAGCAAGGGATACGGCAGGTTCCGGGGTGTGGCCATGCCCCGGAATTTTCTTATCCTGTTCGCCTGCATGAAAGGCACGGGCTAATAGAATGCCCGACCCTGATATAAGGATCGCCAGAATAATAATATAGGGGACATAATTCTTACGCTTACCGGTTTCCCTTTTCATCTAATAATCACAAGTTGTTCTTTGGATGGACGTTGCAATCCCAGTTCACATTTTGCCGATTGTTCTATCCGTGCCGGAGATTTTAGATATTTCCATTCCTGCTGTAATCTGTGATTTTCGCTTAGAAGTTTCTTATTTTGTCTCTCGGCAACGATTCCCTGTGACTCGCTTTCTGTAATCGTGCTTCCTAATGCCACAAGTGACAGGAGACATATCGCCAGGCTGCACGCCAGGGCAATTTTCCCGCCGGGCAAGGATAACCTGGCGGTCTTGTGTTTAGCCTTCTTTCCGACGGTCAGGTTTCCGATAAATGCCCTTTTGGGCAGGCGAATGGTGGAAACATTAGACATGCTTACTCCTCCTTTAAGCCGCGAGTCGCTCCGCCACCCTTAACTTAGCGCTGCGGGCCCGCGGGTTAGCGGCACATTCCTCAGGTGACGGAATAATGGGTTTACGTGTAATCCGACGCAACACAGGCCGTTCACCCATGAGTCCGGTCTGTTCCATCTCCTGGAATTTTCTTTTGACAATTCTATCTTCGAGGGAGTGAAAGGAAATAATGCAGACCCGCCCCCCCGGCTTGAGGAGACTGACAACACCCTGTATCGCACGGGCCAGATTCTCTAATTCCCGGTTGACCGCGATCCGCAAGGCCTGAAACGTACGTGTGGCCGGATGAATATTGACAGGATGGAACTTGCGCGGTATGGCCGAAGCAACCAGCGAAGCCAGTTGTACGGCGGTGTTAAGCGGCTCTCTTTCCCGCTGTCGGCCGATTACCTTGGCAATCCTCCGCGCCCACCTTTCTTCTCCGAATTCCTTTATAATCTTCTCCAGTTCTCTCTCAGGGAAACGGTTGACAATATGCCGGGCGGTCAATGGATTTTGTTTGTCTATGCGCATATCAAGTATTTCATCCTGTTTAAAGCTGAACCCACGGCCGCTCTGCTCCAGATGATAAGAAGAAATGCCCAGATCCAGCAATACCCCGTCAACCTTTTCAATCTTCAGCTCTTGCGCTATAAGCGGCAAGTCGGCAAAATTCCCTTTTACCAGGATAACACGGTTGCCGAAGGGGGTTAAATGCTCACGCGCTATATGCAGAGAGTCCTCATCCCAGTCAATACCGACCAGGATCCCATCAGGTTTGATTCTTTCCAATATAGCCGCGGAGTGACCTCCCATGCCTACGGTTCCATCCACATATATGCCGCCAGGATGACAGTCCAGATGATGAAGGACTTCCTCACGCATAACGGGTACATGCCATCCGGTCACGGGTTTTCCAGGGTCAAAATTAAATCCCAATCTGGGCTAATGTTGCACTCAGTTGCGGATAATTCTCCCGGGATTTACTGATCTCCTCATCCCATAGGGCCTTATCCCATATCTCAAAGTTTTTAAGCATCCCGGCTAATACAATCTCTTTATTCAGGTCTGCATATTCACGAAGGCTGGGAGGAATGAGGACCCTCCCCTGCCGGTCCAGCGGACATTCCACAGCGCCGGAGATAAACAACCTTAAAAAGGCCTTGACATTCTCATCTATGGCAGATAGAGAAGCCGTTTTATTCTCAATCAGCCGCCACTCTTCAAAAGGGTAGGCTACTAAGCAACGGTGGAGATTGGTTATAATAAGGCGGTCATCGTACCCGGCCCTGAGAACCTCGCGAAACCGCGCCGGGATAATTAAGCGGCCCTTACTATCCAGGGTATGTGTTGACCTGCCACGAAACACCCTATTTCTGCCTCCGAAATAGATTTTGCCCCACTTTAATCCACTTTACTCCCCTTTTCGCCACTATATGGCCAGGGCTTTAATTTGTCAAGAAAAAATGCCCCAATAATAGCTACAGCGAGGTTTGAACAAAATACAGCGAGGTTTGATAATAGCTACAGCGAGGTTTGAACAAAATACAGCGAGGTTTGAACAAAACTCGGGCTTCGTTTTTGGGGTAATTTGGCGTCAAAATGGAATCAAAAAAGGGGCTTTGGAAAGGTCAATTAATTGCCGTTTAAACCCAGTTTCAACCAGCTCATTTTTCTCAAACTAAGTGCAACTTTTTCTAAGGTGGGGTTATGCTGTAGAACCCATCCCGTCCAGACAGGTCTTAAGCATATAAATAACCTGGAGTTCAACCGGCCTTATTTGCTGTTCAGCCAGCTTTTCGATCTCTCTTAGGACGTGGACATGTTTGCCAAAATCGACTTTAAGGGCTGTATCGGCCTCTGTAAGCGATTCCCTTGGCTGGGGTAGGCATTTGTCCCGTGGAGCCAGTTTCGCTTTAGTTGCGCCCTTCTGGGGTTCTCGTCTGGGCGTCTCTGTGCCGCCTCTCTGGGACTTCCGGGCCTTATGTGCCCTCCTGGACATGCAGCCTGGGCAATATGGGCAGCCAGGAGACATTGTGGGCTTCTTTTGACAATCTTCACATAGTCTTACATCTACCTGCCCTTCTGACCTTGGATTTTCTAACATATTGCCCCCTGGTTGTGCCATAAGCTGAATTTTAGCCCCCTGGCTGCATCCCTCACACACCGGGAAGGAAACCGGCCCTTGTTGGTTATCCTCTTGTCTTTTAATGCAGATCGCGATTCGCAACCGGCATCGTGTCCTCTCACATTTAAAATACTCAGGGCTGTTAAGGATGTTAAGGATTTCATCTTCTCTCTTCATTCACAAAACAAGGCCCTTTAAACACTTCCGGGATCGCTCTTTTATGCATTTAAGACAAAGGATTTCTTCTTCTTTTACCCTTCCCTGGTTATCCATAATACCCATTTGATTAAAGGCCCAATTATCGGCTTGTTCCTCATGGTTAGAATGGTTTCCTTTATAAAATCTATAGCCAAGGTGGTAAAGCTCTATGTGCCCTATTTCATGAAAAAGGATAAAAAGCACCTGATAGGGACAAATTAACTTGTTTCTATCTATCAGAATCTTATATTCTTCTATCGCACGAGGCCTTCCGGCTTCTCCTAACTGTCTGCCTGGTAAGTCACAAAAAGCCACATATTCGACTTTGGGATTGTAGGACTTAGCTATATCGGTCAAAAAAGGGCTGATTTGCATGATCTTCTATCAATTCCCAGATACCAGGGCGATTAAGCGGCCGGCGAAATCGCCCTGGTTTGGGCGGCCAGGGAAAGGAGGGAAACCTGGCTCTGGGACCCCGTTATGCTACGACAGATTTATATCCACCCGGATAATCGGCCAGGGTGCCGCCATATTCATGTCGGATCTTGTAACCAATCTTGTCCGCCCTGAAGACATGCTCTTCCGTGGGGCCTTCTTCAATAATAAACTCGGGCTCTTCATGTCCCGCGTAATAGGACATTTCAACGATGGGTACGTCTTCCCGGTCCCTGATAACGCCCCAGTCGTTTGTATCCGTCATAAACGGGCAGGTAACGATCCTCTCGTTGCGATCGCCAAATAGCCGTTGACAAGGATTAGGGACTTTTGTGGTCAGATCATTGGACGTGTAGTAATCCCGGCTTTGATTTTTCTTTACCGCAAGATCCCACAAATCAATAGGCACAACCAGGTGCCAATTAAAAGTACCGAGATCCAGACCCAGCTTTTCAGCGCTTGGTCCGGGTTCTGTCATGTTTGCCAGTGCGGTTATAGCAGTCACCAAAGGGGCTAGATCGAGGGCATTGTTGCCAAGGTTTCCATGCTCAGCGGTGAACCAGGCCGTCCCATCCGGGCATGTAGCGTTATTAATATAAAAATTCCAGACATATCTGGCATGGGTCTTTCGGGCGCTGCGGGCCATCCTTTTGACCATGCCTTTTACCAGACCGATACTGTCATTCAGGATATGTTTCCTGGTAACCCATAGAATGGTTCCTTTATGGTTCAGATCGTATTGCGACTCCGTATCGGTATATTGTTCTGCGCTCTGATAGTCGCCAGTCTCCGGGTCGACATCGGGGAGATCCCCCAAATAGCCCAATTGGACTGAATGGATTTTTCTAAAGTCCGCGGCCTTCTTCTTTTCCGAGATAAGGATCTCTTCATGATAAGGAAAAGCCTTGTACATCTTGGACAGATACATGCTTAGCGCATTTTGCAAGCCATAAGCAAAGGAATTGGAGGCGAAATCAGCACAGGCCCGCAAATCCTTTGACGCCTTGTGAGGGTAAAACATGCCGTTTATGTCATTGTCACCTGTAAAGTGGACATAGGCATCACGAAGACTATTGAAGGCCCCCACGCCCCTGGTGTCATATTCGGGCACGAAAAGCTTGATTAGGGCGGCTTCAAGCTTTTCGACCGGGTTCAGTCCTACCTGCAGATCACTATAAAAAAGAGTCCTTTCTATATCTTTCAATACCTTTTCTCTGTTCATAGTCTCTTGTCTCTCCTTTGTTTGGATTTTATTTTTTGATTCTGTTTAAGATGCTCTTAACGCTGATTCTTTGGTTAAGCTTTTCGTTCCATACCATTTCATCTTGGGGCAACTCCCCGGTGATCTCCGTCTGGGACAGCTCAAACTCCGCCTCTTCACCCCTACGGTGCCGAATCCTCTTGCCTCCATTCGTCACAATAACAACCTGGCCGATCTCATCATAGACGCGGCTTGCGAAAACGTACTCCGGCGGGACCTTATAGACCCTCAAGGCCTCATCAAGTAAGCTTTTTTCTTCCTTCTGCATGGTATTGTCTCCTTTAAAAATAAAGGGGGCTGCACAGTATTTATGCAACCCCCTCTTAGTTGCTGTCCCTCATTTTAAAACCCTGGAGGGGCGGCGAGGGAGCCGCCCTTTCGGTAGCTAGCCTATCCAGGGCTTATTTATAATAGTCTGTTATCGATTACATCCGTTGGGGCAATGCCAATAGCCTCTTGGAAGTCTTCCTCCAGACAATAGGTTTGGGTTCCAAACCTGTCCACATTTCATACATTCAAAGTGAATGGAATTTTTACTCCCGACTCTTTTTATTCCAACCCTTTCCAGTTCCGGTCCTGAAAGCCGCCGTGGGCCTTTTCTGTCCATCTATTACCCTCCTTTACTTAGGCCGCTGTCACCGCGCCTACGGTGGCAGGGGCTTCCTTTTGCTTATTCTCCTCTATTCTTTTGATAATGGCTCGCCTCAATTGTTCATAGCTGACTTCCAACTCAATGACCGGGTCAGCCACCTCTTTAATAAAAGAATTGAGTTCCTTAATCTCTCTATTGACAACCTCCAGAGCCTTTTCGGGATAATAAGCGCCTTGTCGAATCATCTCGTAAGAGTCTTTATGGTCTGAAATAGAAAAATATACCCCGTGTTGAGCCCTCCAAAAGACATTTCCAGCTTCATGTACAGATAGATTGATTGCCTTTGCGTAGTCACTAATAATATAGCCGAGATATTCACCAGATGTAATCAACTCGTCGCTTTCTTCAAACGACGCCAAAGAGCTCATAAGAGCGCCGAGCGCATCAAGTCTAGAAGCCCAGCCAATTAAATCCTCATAAATATTACCCGTAGAAAATGGCTTTTTTTCTATTTTTTCTTCTTGCTCTACATCGTCCCGTGTTTCTTGACTTTTATCCTTTGCCATGCTATTTGTACCTCCAGATTGGGTTAACACCCAAGTTTCGTTAAGGAGCCTTTACCCGGCTGCAACCTTCGGTAAAGGCTCCCGTTTATTGAGCAGCTCAGTAAGCCGATTGATTTCACGTTGATTTTTCCTATCGTTTTCTGATATTCCATCGCTTACATGCTTCAAATCCTCTTCGATGTCTCTAAGAACCAAGTAAAGCCCATAAAGACCACTGTCTGAGAACTGAAAGGTTGTGATTCCATCTTGGGCAAAAAAGTCGATGATAAAATTAACCTTGGCATAACAGACATTGAGCATGTGTGCTAAGTCAGAAAGCGACTCTGGGGTCATTTCCTTTCCCTGACCAGGCTCGTTAGTTTCCTGACATTTCGTTGGCTCCATCCATTCCACCTCCTTTATTCCTGCTAACCATGCTTTTTAACCCCTGAATAACCTTGCTCCCCTCCTGTTTGGTCCTTACCACCTCCCTTTTTATTATTCTCCTGACAAAGGCCTTTAGACGTTGCGGGTTATCCTGCCAGCCGAGTCTTCCCTCTAAAAACCTGATAAATTCTAGCTGTTCACCGGTTACCATTTCCACCACATTGGGCGGCAACTTTCGCCTGGGCTTCCTCTTTTTCTTCACCTTGCCCCCGGCCCGGATCATGGTATTAACAACCTCTATGCCTTCCCCGACTGAAAGGGCCTTAATTGAGTCTTTACCGGTGATCCCGGCGACCACTTCGTGGAGTTCATCGCTATTCAGATCCAGTTGCCGGGCCAGTACCCAGATTAATTTGATTTGGTCCTTACTAATCACGGCACCCCCTCCTTTGCCCCTTATTTGGCGTTAGTTTCATCAGCTCCTTTCCCAAAGGCTTTATTAAGGGCAAATAAAAGTTGTTTATATAGGGCCTCCAGGTTTATCCTGGATCTGGCTAGCCCCCGTTTTCTGCTATATGGCCGGTCGTTTACCGGGTAAGCCCTTCTTTTTACGATGTAATGAACCCCGTTTCGGCTTAAGCCCGTTATTTCGGCCAGGGTTTCTATCATAACCCCTCGTTTACTGAGTCCATAGATGGCGTTGTCACGCTCGTTTCGGAAGGGATTATCCTTTTGAATGGTCCTTTTTTCCTCTTCAGAGAGGCTCTCCAGGACCATTTGTGCCTCAGGAGATAAACCACTTATTTCGATCATATAACCCCCCTTTCAGACCATTAGAAACCGACTCGCCTCTCGTAAGATGGTCAAATTTATGGGCTTTTTGGATACTCCACTCATCTGCCTTGCCAGCGTCAAAATATTGTTTAATGTCCTAAATTTGCCATCGCCAGTCGTCTTCTCATAAAGAAAATCAAGACTTTTTCTATCTAACCCCTCAGAAAAAACCGCCCCCGAGATTAACTCAACATCTCCTTTTGAAATGCTTCCCCCCACCTGCCGTCGAATGGCCAATCTGCTCAATATCTGATCAAAAAGGTATGCGCTCCTTCGACCTCTCATTTCGCTCAAAAGTCGCTGCTGGCCGATGAAAACCATCCCCGTTTTTGTATTATCCCATATCTGCCTCAGAGCCTCCCAGGCGTCCCAGGATAAAAATGGGGCTTCGTCGAAGATCAACACCCTAGGCCGCTCCTGTAGACACTCAATAATCCTTTTTAGGTAAAAAGAATTTGACTTACTATAAAGTCGCCGGTCCCCCAGGTTGTCGGATACGCCTTCAAGGACGGCGCGAACACACTTCACTGTAATCCCGCAGGTCATAACAACCGTAGTTTCGCCATGTTTCTTTAGATATTTCCGGATCGCCGTGGTTTTACCGCAACCCGCATCACCGGTAATGCTCCCCATTTTTCCAAACTCATCGCACCATCGAATAGATTCCAAAACATCCTTCACGACCGTAGTAGATAAAATCAGGTCTTCGAGTGAGGGCTTCGATTTCTCCTGGCGATCTAAATAATCTAGAACTGCCCCTTGGATCACCATCTTTCCATAAGGATCCAGGCCACCACTGAGATACTGAACTAGCATCCCTGGCGGCTTTCCCATCCGGTGTGCTATTGCCTCAATTTTGTCGCCAGACTGTTCCTTGTGACGGAAAAATCGAGCCTTGGTCTCCCGATAAATAAAATCCTCCTGCTGGATATCCGGATTCTCCCCTAAAGCCGCTAGCTCCATAAATAACCCCCCCTAATCATCATCGAAATAATTATCATTGTAGAGCCTATATTTCGGCTCTTCCTGCTCGACTGCTTCCCTCTCCCGCTCAAGACCATCCAGCATCTGGCTAATCAGACTATCGCCGCCTCCAGCGGCCGTTTTCTTCTGTCGTTCCTGCTTTTCCCCTTCTTTTATGGCCTTCCCGACCTCCCTTGCCAACCTGCTTTTCCTGTTCAAACTCACAACTTTGAAATCGGCCGGGCGAATATCCCGTGGTTGTAGGCTTCCTTCTTTACTCATCTTGGCAGCAGCTTCAATTGGATCGTCCAGAACGTCCTTATGTTCAATAAGGTTTTCCCGCCATTTACGTGCCTTTTTACGGATATTTTGACATTTCTGGGCTGATTCAAGAGTTATAGGCGATCGATAATGGCCAGCCTCTTCCAGGAAGGCACTACCAAAAACCTTGTTCTTGTGTATAATTACGGCGCGGGTAATATCTTTAAAATCTCTTCTGGCCTCGACCCTTTCGCCGGAAAGCTCCCATAACTGCTCGCCACGATAAAACATGCCATCGATGACAACTCCACTATTTTTGACCGTCTTGATATGCACATCCTGAAGTAAGAAATCCCGGAACGCAGGCCATTGAGCGGGGATATTGGGGACATAACCATCATAAAAAGACTTAGGGGAGCGCTTGGTTGTGGTGTGTACGCGAGTATTTCGGCCTTCCATAGCTTGATCAAATAGTTTTGAAAATTCCTCGAAACTCAACAACTTCTTGTTTTTGATCTCCCGAGCCAGCCGTTTTGAGTCCCGAACCTTTGAATTATGCCCACAAAAACCGGGTAGATTCCTAAATATGTAAGTAAGAAACCGAAAATTGGGCTCAATGGCCTTCTCGCGGGCATTATAAGGACTGGCATAAAAAATCCTAATATTTAAGTCTTGGCAAACACCGGTAATATATATTTTACCAGACTCTTTATCCTCATTTTTTTCGCCCGCGATTCTCTTCGACTTGTAGGGCTTGCCTCTGTCGAAATACAAGGTCTGCGGCACCCCATATTTATCTATAGCGTAGCAAAGGCTCTGGGCAACAGCCTGAGAATCAGGAACCGGTGTCAGCACCCAACCGACAAACATTCTCGATTTCCAATCGAGAACCGCCGTGAGCCAAGGCCTTAAATTTTTCCCGCGAAACTTCACAAATATATCGAGTTGCTTGGCATCCCCGATCCAGCATTCATTAAGCGCCAGGGCGTCCGCATCCCTGAGGACATAAGGGCCATATTCACGGTCCCATCGCCTCTTGTCTCTGATCAGGACTTGCTGTGCGGGCGGCCAGGTGCTGTTAATATAAGCTACAAGCGTCTGGTACGATGGACAAGGTAGGTTTTGGTCTTTACACCGAAGTTTGATTTTTCTAAAGGTCTCTATTTTAGTCGGACCGTTGGGAACCATGTAGATTCCGGTGAGGAATTCCTTCATCTCTTTGGTAAGGATTGGCTCTCGTTTTCCGCAATTGTATTTTGGAATCAAGCCCCAAAGCCCGTCGCTTTCATGATCCGCCATCCACCGCCTTAGTGTGCTAAAAGAGATATTGTGTTGGCGGGCAAAATCTTTATAAAAGGGGGTCTTTTTACGTTTGGGTATGCTTACGCGAACCTCAAATAACTCTCGGAGTAAATCGTCTCTCTCATTTAATTTCTTTTTTTGCCAGTCTTTGAGACCATTAAAGCTCTTTTCTTCACCGGGTTCCAGCGCTGGCTTTTCGTTTTCGGGTTCAAGTAAACCCCGGTCTTGTAGAAAAGCTTCCTGGGTCTCGGGGTTGCTTAGTAGGGTGTAGTGGAGGCGATTTTCAAGGTGGTTCTTCCTATAGCCACTCTCACCTTTAACCTTTACGACGGAGAGGATGTTGCTCTTGATCTTTCTCTTTACCGTCCTAACGGTAACCCCCTCATAACGAGCAAATTCGACGATTTTTAATAAGTATTTTTTATTTGAGAACATCTTAAATCCGTGCTAATAAGGCTAATTAATATGGGACTCGGGCCAAAGATAAACTTCGGGTTTACATAAAATCTCGGCTATTTTTTCTCGGGTTTTGGGGGACTTGTAACGACCAGCGAAGACATTGGATATATAAACTGGATGTAAGTCGAGTAAGAATCCTATGTCTTTTACCTTAAGATTTTTTTCGGCCATTGCTATTTTTTGATTTTTGTTCATTTTTCGCCTTTTTATGTGTTAACCACAGTAAATATTAAACGTTTCATACTTTTTATAGTCGTATAATACGAGTATGTCAACAAAAATTTATTCTTTTTCGGAAAAAATAAAAGAAATACGGGCTAAGAATAAACTTTCGCAGGAGAAGTTTGCAAAGGCAATTGGTTATTCAAAAGGATATCTTGCAGATGTGGAAAGTGGAAGGACAAAGCCATCGAGAGGTATGTTGGAGGCTATTCAACGGGTTTATGGTACATCAATAGATTGGTTGCTCTCAGAAAACCAAATTTTTTATCTAATAGAAGAGAATAAAAATCCTGAAGTTCCACAACACATCATCTTTGTTTATGCTTTTACACAGCAAGGAATAGATCGCAGTGAAGAAATCTTGAGAGATGTCCTTGCGAATACAAAATACATATTCGTTGACGCTTCAGGTATTAAGAGCGGTTACCAGTTTCTTAAAAAAATTTTTAATGTAGAAGGAACAACCCAACAGCTTTGGGACGAACAATTAGAGCCCATGATGTTAAACGAAGAGGGCGTCTTAATAATCAAAAATATGTCTTTATCCAAGATCCCCGATAGTGGCGGGCTAATTAGGTCTATTTTTAAAATAATGGATGATGCAAGGGAAAAGCGACACGAAGGGACCCGTCTTATTATGGTACGCAAAAAAACGAAATTTTCCTTAATAATTCTAGATTACCCGAGTTACGTGGAAAAGAATATGATTTTTGGTAACTACGCAATTCCTGTATACTTATTATCAAAGTTCGATGCTGCAAGATAATTTAGTGCGGAAGAGGCGGCTTATGTGGTGCCAAATTGGAACCAGTTCAGAAGGGCTACGGAATCGGTCACAATTAGAGATAAGATAGCTGTCCCTCTGTGTCCCCCAGCTAAGTTTATCGAAGTTTAAGGCCATAAGACATAAACACTAATAATTACAAAGGGTTTAATAGATGTCCCTCAGATATCTTCTTTTAAATTCAAAATGTCCCTCAGCTCGGCCAAAAGTGCAAAGAGGTTTGAACAAAATACAAAGAGGTTTGAATAAAACACTCAAAACTCATGCGCCAAATCAAACCTATATGAAATCACTGAGGGACATAGCCGAGTGTCATCTGTAGGACAGTTCAGACCCTCACCTGGCGATTTATATTCAAACCTCGATTCCCCGCCGCCGCGTCAAAATTGTCAATATATCCGACGACATGTCGGTTTAACCCGGGAAATCCCGCGTTTCTCTTTGTGTCATACCTTCCTTTATCTAATACCCAAAAATAGACATAAGAAGCATATAGCCATCCGAGGCGCATGCTATTACCAGACTCGGGCTTAGAAGGCTATGCCGGGAAAAATATCCTTTACACTAAGCCATTATTAAGGTAGTTTTTGCGGATAAATAGTCTTTTAAAAGGTGGATATATGGAAGAGCAAAAAACAGGACAAACTTCTTCAGAAAAATCTATGATAGAACCGACCAGATATAACCTTGACAGCCGGTTTAGATTCCGGTGCCATAAGGGCGTAAAATGTTTTACCCTTTGCTGCCGTGGCATCAATATAATCTTGCCGCCCTACGACATCATGCGTATCAAGAACCGGCTCAAGATATCTTCAGAAGAGTTTCTCCAAAAGTACACCAAACTTGATTTCCTCGGCCATACCCAGCTTCCGGTAATTACCTTAAAGATGCTTGATGGGAAAGACGAACGCTGTCCGTTTGTAACCCCGGAGGGTTGTACGATATATTCCGATCGCCCTTCAACTTGCAGATACTATCCCGTAGGTAGGACTACGTTTAAAGAGAAGAACAAGGAGAAAGTCAGGGAAGAGGACTTTTATTTCATGGTTCGGGAGAACCACTGCCTCGGCTTTCAGGAAGATACGGAATGGACCATAGAAGAATGGAGAAAAGATCAGGGTGTGGATATATATGATGAAATGAACAGGGGCTGGATGGAGATTATCCTCAGGAAAAAATCCTATGGTCCGACCGCTGAGCTTAGCCAACAGGCCTTACAGATGTTCTTTATGGTCTATTCGGATATTGATAAATTCAAGCGGTTTGTTTTTGAAAGCTCATTCCTGGAAAAATATAATATAAGCGATGAAACTATAGCAAAAATAAAAAAGGATGACTTAGATCTGATGAAATTTGGGTTTGACTGGCTGAAGTCCGCCCTTTTCGGGGCAGAGGCAGTCAAACTCAAGGACGAGGTATTGCAGGCCAAAGTCCGGGAAATGAGAGAAAAAGCCGGACAAGCCGCTGTGAAGGCCACATCATAGATATGAAAATCACCTCAACCCCAATTTTGCAATTCAATTTTTTACAAAAACATTTATTCTTCTGAATGTTTCAAAATATCCGCCGTCCCTTTGGAATGTATCTTTAAGCATATGTTCAATAACATAATTCCTAAAATTTTCTTTTTTAGATCCTTCAATATATTTCAGAAAAGGAACAATACTTGGTTGATTTATCCAGCCAATTATTGATTCTTCATCAGGGAAGAGTCGATCAGCATTTTCACCCAATATTTTTATTTCCGAAAAAGATAACTTAAAATAGGGACTAAACTGTTACCATCCCCAGCCGTATAGTTCGGTGAGAAGCTTGACCAGTTGACTGGGCGAGAGCACCCAGATACCGAAAGACCGCAACGTCTCTTGGCGACCTCGGGTAATGAAATCATTCGGATTCAGTGTGACGAAGACGTCTCCACCGGTTCGCACGTGGAGGCGAAGATGCTCCACGTCATAACGTTGATTCTCACTCAAAGAGTTCGCCGTGGGAAAGAGGATCTGCTGCAACTCGTCGGGCAAGTCCGGTCCAGCGAGGATATCCGGGCCACCGAGGGCGCTACTTCCAAGAGTGAACAATTCCGGGTGTGGTGCCAAGGATCGGGCCTTTTCCACACGAGCCTTTCCAGCGAGTTCGTCGAGCATTACCTCCGATCGATATAACTCGAGGTGGCCCGCCGCCGCCCATCGTTCTAGAGTGTTGAGGTCAGGATCGCGGCCCTTGGCGTTCACGCAGCCGGTGTCCAGGGTCACATGACGAATGCGCAGCTTCGACGTCTCCCAGGCGTCACGACTGAACGGCCACGTGCATCGGGCGCAGGCAGCAGCACCCGCAGGGTTCCGATAGCCACATTTTACGCATTCGCCCAACGTGGCCTCCCAGCCGCCAATCCGGTCCTTGCCGTGTAATGCGGGGCTGAGCCCCGCCGCGAAGCGGTCGGTTTCGTGCCCCTGGTTCTCCCGGCGCTTCGCCGGGAAGGGGCTCAGCGGCTGTAAGTCCGCTGAAGCGAAAGGTTACACATTATGAAATTTAACGACGATACATATTTTTTGTTCATATACATTTGGGCTACTTTATTTATTTTTGGCCTGCTTTTTCTAAAAGATATTGTAGATATGCTAAATAAAGTCCTGTCGTTGTTAGAATAGTAAAAATGACTGTGCCTATTATCCATTTCCAATGTCTTATCCAAAATTGCCCAATAGGGTTTAAGATTCTGGCTATCAGTGGAGGTTTAAATCTGTCGGGAATAGGTTCTCCTTTTTCAAGGTATCTTGGCCTTTGGAGTTCAAACATTTCTTCCATTGAATATGGGATGTGTTTACCACGATACCAGTTTTTAAATTTGTAATATTTTTTCATTTTGAGTGTAACATTATAAATTATATCGACTCGACCTTTTTCATCGAGACCTGCGGTTAGGGGTAATCGTATAAGAATTTGCGAAATAACACAAGTGGAAGATTTGAAGGCTTATCTGCTGGTTAAGCATATAGTTTCTAGAAGATTACACCCCCTCTCCGCCAGGTTTACTTAAAGTCTTTATTAAGTCTTTGCAGTTGCATTTAGTAGCACTAAATGCAAATATTATTGCAAAAGGTATCAAGGTAAAAGTCTCTGCAGGAGTATCTTAAAAATAAAAAAGCCCCGTGGGATATGTCCCACGGGGCTTTTTTATTTGATTCAGTCGGCAACCTGTTACCTGACAGGCTCCGATTTTGTCTCTATATGTCTTTTGTAAGCCAGAGCTACCGTACGGTACACCATATGCGCCAGCTTGGAATATGGTAAGTATCCTATGATATAGAAGACAAACATCAGGTGAAGAACGTACATTGGATAGGCCAGATTGGCAATGTCCGCCAGCCGTAAAAGTTCCGTAAGTATCCCGGATACCGTTACGCCTAATATCATGAGGATAAGCGCCCAGTCAAAATAAGAACTACTTTGATCCGGGTTCGCCAGCCTGTTCCTTATAATCAGGGAAATACCGATAAAGAGGATAATCGCGCTGATATTTCCGATGATCTTGGCCGGATCATATAACGGCAGGGGTGTCTCCCGGTGGAGGATATATTCGTAAAACACCACGATATTTGTAGTTATAAAGAGACCGACAAACCCGTAAAACACGGCCAGATGGGCGGTAAGGCGCCCCACGTTTGTCCCGCACTTTCTGAAGCGCACATGCCCCAGCACCTCGACAATGGTCTCCACCAGTGACTTTAAAAAGTTTCGCCCGACCAGATACCTGTAACGGCTGGGGCTTATGTCATTCCAGAAATTTCTTAATCCCAGCCCAAGGGAAATTATGGCCAGACCGGCAAAGGGCAAAAATATGGAATCCACAAACTTGATCGGCAAAAATTTCGAATAAACAATCTCGCCCGCCGGGATCTTTAAGTTCCCCAAGGCGGCAAGGACCAGCAGGATTATCACCAGGGGGATAGCCAGAATCACCGGCAAGTACTTACCCTCGCCGACCAGGTTGCCCATGAATCTTGGGAAGGCATATTCCCTGATAGCGTAAGCGCGCGCCGCCGCTATGACATCGCCCGGCCTGGCCCCGCGCGGGCAATAGGTCGAACAATCACCGCACTGGTGGCACGCCCAGATATCGCCATTTTTGACCAGTTTGTCCTTCAGCCCCCACTGCGCCCAGATCATCTCTTTTCGTGGGAAAGGCTTTTCGTCTGAAGACAGGGGACAAATGACCGAGCATGTCGCGCACTGGAAGCACTTCTTCAGAGACTCTCCACCTAATTTCTGAATCTCCTTAACAAACTTAACATCGGGATCAACTGAATAACCTGCCATTTCACATACCTCCTAAAAGCCTTTCATGGGGCTGGGGCCCATGGCCTCCATCTGCTCCATAAATTCATTGAAAATCTGTGGTATCTTATCATATTCGTCGATGGCCACCTGTACCAGTTTAACACGTTCTGATTCAAGGGCCAGAGATTTTAATGTCTCGCCCACGTTATCCATACGTCTGTTGGCCAGCTCACTGCCCTTGGCAAAGTGGCATTGATAATCATCGCCATACTTGCAACCCAGAAGGATAACGCCATCGATGCCTCTGGACATGGCATCTTTAATCCAGACCATATTCATAGAACCCAGGCAACGCACCGGGATAACCCTTATGCCCGCCGGGAACTTAAGCCCCTTCATGGCGGCCATGTCCATAGCCGGATAGGCATCATTCTCGCAGACAAAGGCGACAACCCTGTATATACCTTCGTCTTCCGGCACTTCAAAGGACTTCACCATGGAGCCGATCATGTCAATGTTATAATTTTTGAACCCGATGATCCTCTCCGGGCAGGCCCCCATACAGGTGCCGCAGCGCCGGCACCGGGTGGGATTGGGCTTGGGCGTTCCTCTCTCATCGTCATCCAATGCCCCAAACGGACATTCTTCGGTGCACCTCTTACACTGTGTGCATCTGGCGAAGAAGAACTCCGGATAACTCATATCCCCGGAACGCGGATGAACCGATACGCCCCTATAGGCCGACTCTATGCACTGAATGGCCTTGAGGGCCGCGCCGGCCGCATCGTCTTCACACATAGGTATGGTCATCGGCTGCCGGACCGTGCCCGCCGCATAGACGCCGGTTCGCCTGGTCTCGTAAGGAAAACAGATAAAGTTGGAATCCGCAAAACCATTAAATAACTCCAGGTCTATAAGGCTAGGCCCCTGGCGGTAGGCCAGATTAATAATGGCCTCATCCTGGGTCGTGGGAACCATGCCGGTGGCCAAGACCACCATGTCCACGTTCACCTCAATTTTTTCTCCGATAAGGGTATTATCAACCTCTACGGTCAAACCTTTCCTGGTATCCTCGGTAATGGATACCACATCCCCCTTGGTCAGAAAAACCCCCGGATCCTGCTGCATGCTCTTATAGAAATTCTCATACTGGCCCGGGGTGCGCATATCCTTGTAGAAAATAAACGCCTTGGCGTCTTCACCCTGTTCCCGCACATATTTAGCCTGCTTGAGGGAGGTGATACAGCACGTCGCGGAACAGTACGGAAGATGTTTTTCATCCCGCTGGCCGGCGCACTGAATAAAGGCCACACTCTTTAGCGGCTTTCCATCCGAAGGCCGCACCAAAGAACCTTTCGCCGCCATCTCCTCCATCATCACGTTGGTAATCACATTTGGATACTTGCCAAAGCCCAAGGCATCCAGTTTTTTGGCATCGTAAGGCCTCCACCCGGTAGCCAATATTACCGCGCCGTAGCGTTCTGCACTCTCGTCCTGGAGCAAGATATCCTTGTATGCCCGGCCACTCGCCTCAGCGGCTTCTCCGCCCTCGGCCGGTTTGGCCTCCTCTGTTGCTGGAGCGGCTGCCTTAGGAGGCACATCCCACTCACCTTCAGTCCCCGCCGGTTTAAACGAGACATGATATAGCCCCGGCGCACCGGCTATACGGGACACCTCCGTCTCTGTGCGTACATTGATCTTCGCATGGCTATTAACCGCGCTGATCTTGGACTGGATGTCCGGTGTCTCTATATCGGTATATGGGTAGGTCCTGGCCGCCTGTTTATAGAGCTTGGCCGCAAACCCGCCCAGTTCCTTCTCTTTTTCCACGAGAGTGACCTCATAGCCGACACTGGCCGCATCAAGGGCTGCGCTCATACCCGTCACACCCCCGCCAATAACCAGGATCTTCTTATTAATCTCCTCTTCCGGTTTATAGGGCTCAGGTAGCTCACCTTTTTGGGTCTTTACAATCCCCATACGCAGGTAATCCTCGGCCAGCATCTGAAACTCCGGATCAATGGCCGCCTCTTCTCCTTCGCCTCCTGCTTTTTTTGCCTCATGGCTCCAGACCACGCCTTCCCGCAGATTTACCCTCTCCACCAGTACAGGGCCGAATTCAAAAACATCATACATGACCCTTGGTGAACAGGCAGCGATGATCACGGTATTGACCCCCTCCCCTGCGATATCTTGTTTTATCAAGTCAACACCGGCCGGACTGCACAGGAAAGGGTGGGTTTTACAAAGTGGAACCTTGGAACTGGCAGCTACCGCAGACAGCTTTTCTATATCAAGTGATTTACCGATATCACAGCCGGTACAGATGTATACTCCGTATTTCTTTTCCATCTACCTACCTCCTCACCAAAGTTTGAATAGCCTTCATCGCTGCTCCGGTAGCAGTCTCAGCGCAGGAAACAACATCCAGGGGTTCTTTGGCACAGCCACAGGCAGAAATTCCCCTCTGTGGATCGGCCAGAACAAAGCTGCTCTCGTTCAATGGAACATTAAGAGAAATATTTGTCCCGGCCATGGCGGGCTGCATCCCCGTGGCCAGGACAGCCATATCCACCTTTTCATGGACTTTTGCCCCGGTTGCCGTATTCTCAGCAACCACCGTCACATCCTTTGTAGCGGGATCTTCCTCGATTTGCGCCACCTTACCTTTAATTAATGTGATATTGGGATTGGCAGCGACCTTACGGTAGAAATTTTCATATCGGCCGGGGGTTCGAATATCGATGTAGTATATAGAGATTTTCGCTTCCGGATACTGTTCAGCCACATAAGTTGCCTGTTTCAATGAGGCCAAACAGCAAATATATGAACAATATGGCAGATGGTTTTCATCTCTGGAGCCGGCGCACTGGACAAAAGCGATCTTTTTTATCTCCTTCCCATCAGAAGGCCGTAAAATCTTGCCCGCAGTCGGTCCATTAGGCGCGGCTAATCTCTCCATCATCATATTGGTAATGACATTTTTATATTTTCCGAATCCGAGGTTATCCATCTTAGCAGCATCATAAGGCTTCCAACCTGTAGCCCAGACTATGCTGCCAACCTTCAGTTCCAGGGTCTTCGGTTCCATCTTCAGATCGATAGCATCGTATTTACAAACCTCAACGCACCTGGCACAACTTGCCTTCTGGCATACGTTACCATCGATAACATATTGCATCGGGAAAGCCATGTCATGCGGCTTATATGCCGCCTTATTCGTATCCATACCGAAGTTAAAGTCATTTTCGCGTGTAACCGGGCACACCTCAGCGCAGGCATTACAGGCCACACAGTTCTCATTTACGTATCGAGGGGTTATTTTCACAGACACATCATAGTTGCCGGGACTCCCTGAAACCTTATCCACTTCGGCCAGGGTATAAAACTTGATATGGGGGTTGGTTTTGATTCTTTTGAAGTTAATCTCCAAGCCACATGTTGGAGGACATAGCTTTGGAAAATACTTATTTAACTGAGCTACCCGGCCGCCAAGGTATGGATTCTTCTCAACCAATATAACATCATATCCTACCTCTGCCGCCTCCAGGGCAGCCGTCAATCCGCTAATCCCCCCACCCACGACTAGTATGGTTCCGCTTACAGGACCTGTTCCAGATGTCATGCTATTCCTCCATGGTCGATTTTTCTCGCTCTAAGGACACCAAAAAACCTCCAGGCGTCTTTTACGACGCCTGGAGGCAGTGGTCTGTCATTTGTTACGCACTCAACACTTCCCTCTGACCTCGATTATTCCGGGATGATCTGCTTCCACTCCTTCTTAAATACCGACCATTCCTTCTTATCAGGGTCGTACTTGGAGTTGACAAAGCACTTCCAGTTCACTTCGTCAACCTTCGGGAAGTCTGACCGGTAAAAGAAGCCCGGATATCTGGTCTCTTCCCTGAAGAGTATGTGGCGGAGATGGGACTCTACTGTCCCCAAGCGGTGATATTGTTCCCAGGCCCTCATGAGTTCATGGAGATCGCCCGCCGCCATTTTCTCAGAGTCCTCACGCAGCCACTCCAGAAGCTGCATACATCTCTTCAGCATGGGCCCGCTGGTCATGTAGTTGGCATTGGCGCCCGCGCCATATTCGTCCGAAGCCTTGATCAGACGGAGCATAAAACCCTTCGGTTTAATATAGTTCGGGTTGACGTCCGCAGAGGTGCTAGCGCCCTTGAACTGATTGTAGGTCTTTACCGGCTTATAGATCTCATCGGCCAGTTCCTTTGCGCTCTTTTTCAGGGCCGGAGCAAAGCCGGCATTATCCCGGATATACTTCGCCATGTTTTTGGCTGCCATCCGGCCTTCAGCATGGGAACCGGAGGAGAATTTATGCCCGGAGGCACCGACGCCGTCACCGGCCGTAAAGAGGCCATTAACTGTAGTCATCCGGTTATAACCCCATTTGTAATCCGCCGGGACCCAGGCCTCATTCGGGCCGCTTACCCAGATGCCGCAACAGCCGGAGTGCGAACCAAGGAGGTAGGGCTCGGTGGGCATAATCTCGGACGGAATCTTTTCCGGCTCGATATTCATACCGGCCCAGATTCCAGCCTGTCCCACGCTCATATCCAGGAAGTCTTCCCAGGCCTCGGCCTCGAGATGCTTCATCTCTTTGGGAGTCATGTTTTTACCCAGCTCCGCCAGGGCTGTAGCCGTATCGATAATAATCGGGCCGTGACCGTCTAACATTTCCTTCAGCATGAGATGGTTTCTCAAACAGGTGGCCGGAACCTTGGCCAGCCCGTAGGGTGGATATTCTTCCAGCATGTGCTTATTCTTGGCCATGTAGTTTTCACCCAGGGCGTTCATAGCCTTGGCCTTGAAGAGAAGGAACCAGGCGCCCACCGGGCCATAGCCGTCTTTGAAGCGGGCTGGCACGAAACGGTTTTCCATCATGGTCATCTCAGCGCCAACCTCGGCACACATAGTGTAGGTGGAACCGGCATTCCATACCGGGTACCAGGCCCGGCCCATACCTTCACCGGTAGCGCGCGGCCTGAAGACGTTGACTGCACCGCCACAAGCGACCATCATGGCCTTGCACTTAAAGACGTGAACCTTGTTTTCCCTGGTGCTAAAGCCTACTGCGCCGGCGATGGTGTTGGGCTTATTGGCATCCAGAAGCAGCTTTACAATGAAGATCCTCTCCATGATGTTCTGTTCACCTAAGGCCATCTTGGCGGCCTCAGCCACGATGCACTTATAGGACTCGCCGTTGATCATGATCTGCCATCTACCGGAGCGGACCGGCTTGCCGCCCTCTTTCAGGGTCTTGCCCTCGTCGCCTTTCTGCTTCCAGACCGGAAGGCCCCATTCCTCAAAAAGCTCCACGGAGTCATCCACGTGACGACCCAGGTCATAGATAAGGTCCTCACGGACGATACCCATCAAGTCGTTTCTAACCATCCTTACGTAGTCATCCGGCTTGTTTTCACCCAGGTAGGTGTTGATGGCCGAAAGACCCTGGGCTACCGCGCCACTTCTTTCAAGAGCAGCCTTGTCCACAAGAATGGTCTTGGCATTCGGGGCCCACTTTTTAATTTCAAACGCAGTACCGCATGCAGCCATCCCGCCGCCCACGATAAGAATATCACACTCATGTTCCGCAATTTCCGGATTATCTACTGCGGGGAGTTCACCTAAAGGTTTATTTGGTAATGCCATAGCTAATATCCTCCTTAAAAAAGTATAAAGTTCTGAATGGTACGCCTAATTACGGGGTAGGCAGCGTCTTTCCGAGTTCAGTAAAGAGCAGTTCACTGTCAAGGTCGGCTGCCGCTGGCTCGGGCTTGCCCTCAAAGGGTTTAATGGAACCTTCAGGTGTCGTCCGAATGGGGAATTTGAACCGTTTTAGATTCCCGTTTCTGAATTTAATCGTCCACATAATGGAATCGGAAGCTCGCATCGGGGCAACCAGACCGCCGAGGGGGACGATGTCTGAATATGACCTAACCTCAATGGCGCCCTGCGGGCATATCTTTACGCAAGAAAAACATTCCCAGCACGCATCCGGCTCTTGATTGTATGCCTTCATCTCCGCAGTGTTTAACACCATCAGGTCATTCGGGCATATATACATACATGCGGTCTTCTCACCGCCTTTGCAACCGTCGCATTTTTCTGGATTTACAAAGCTTGGCATAATTTTCCCTCCTATTTATGTTGTACTACTGGCAGGCTTGTTTTCGCCTACAAACCTCACTTCTTATACATTCTTACTTTTCTCTGATCATCCCCCCTCTCGATATAGATTATCGCTCTAAAAACTCGGCCCGTCCGCGGACATAATCTTTACCTACAGCGCCAGACGGGTACCCAAGAAAGCTCACAGCCGAGCACTTTCTCCTGATTCTTCCCAAATAAGACCTAGTGAATGGTATCTCATTTTATATATGGCATCCGCCCATATGTCAAGAGAAAAAATGAATAATTGCTCATTTTTAAGGAGTGGTCTTCCAAACGAAAAGTGTTGGAATATCAAAGGGTAACATGATGTATCCATTGTCTATATCTTGTATCTGGAAACACATAAGGCACAACATATGGACTCATCCCTCGTCTGACCTCTCCGAGAGGAAAGCATCGGTGCATACACCTCTGGAGCGCAGGAAGGCCCTGATCCCCTTGGCTTCATTGCGTTTCCATTCGTCAATGGCCTCTTCAGCGTCCCTGGCAACGGAAACGACAATCAGCTTCCGCATCAGCCAGTAGTTGAAAGAAAGCACCAAAAAAGAACTCTCCGGGGTACTGTCCTTAATGCAATATTCAGGACACCCCTTAAATCCCTCGCAGAGCTTAAACCTCTCCTGATTGTATATTGAGCAAAGTCCTTCCGGAGTAAGCCTTGGGCAGTTGAACAGGACGTAAACCTGGATGTACCTGTTGAAATCTTTATTTATCCCAAAATCAGGACCCTTGACCAGACAGTCCGGAAAGAAAAATGGAGTTACAAAAAAGCCGTAAAACGTCAGTACGTTAAGATTGCCTTCTATGTCTTTCCGGAGGTTCTCGCCGGCCGCTACTACGGTATTGGGCAGGTCTTTCTCGGCCACGGTTCTCGGGATAACCATTGAAGTAATAATGGGATCGCAGCAGTTGTATGCACAACCGATACCGCATGGGGTGCCTGCCAGCTTCGGAAAAGACCTGTATCTGTCCCGGTAGCGGAGCTCGGGGAAGCTGGCTGTATTTACAGACAATGTCATAATGGCAAGACTATGCGTTACTCCACAACCCACACGGTACAGTCCTTGGCGTAGCTAACAATCTTGCTGCTGACGCTGCCGAACAGGAACTCCTCTTTCTTTGAGATGCCCCGCCTGCCGACAACCACCGTACCCTTGTTTTCGTGTTGCGCGTGTCTGATTATGGACTCGGCTATATATCCGCTAGACGCAGTTACTTGTTCTGTCCTTATGCATTCTTCCGGCACGGCATGTTCTCTCATGATATTTCGTGCCTCTGCCAACAAGGCAGCGGAGGTTTGTTTTTGCTTCTCAATGTGGGTCTGTCTTTCCGCGGCAGAAGGGAAGAAATCCTCGCCCATGTCTTCAATAATATTCAGTATAGTTATGCGGTAATCCCCTGATGAGCCCACAATGTTAGCCACATAGCGGATGGCACGCCTTGAATTCTCGGAATTATCTATACTAAGGAGAATATTCTTTCCCGGGTCCACTTCTCCCATTGTATCTCCCCCTTTTTTCTTTTATCTGAGTTCCTCTGTCAGATCGCCAACGATCCACAGATAGAGAACTACCAAACTACAGGTCCACCCGCGCCTCCTCCAAGTCTTCAAGCAGTTCCCAGACCGTTTCGTAGAAGACCGTGGCGCCCGCCGAAAAATGCATCAAAACCCGATTCAAGCCCTCCGGTATCTGCGGATATACTTTCTTAAGATTCACTACCCTGTTTGACCATACAATATTTGTGTCTTCATAGTAGAGTCTGTTCAGGACTTCAGGTTGCTCAGCCTTCATCTGCTGCAAGGTACAACTCCCGCCTCCCACAACAGCCGCCAGGATGTTTCCCAGACCGAACATGTCGTAACCGAAACGCGACCCTTTGGTAGAGTAGTTGTAGTCAAAATCAATCCACCTGAACAAGCCGTCCGCCTTGTCGATGAGGATATGATCCTGCCTGATGTCTCCGTGTACTTCATCCTGATCATGCAGCCAACCCATAGCGCGGAAGCAAACGACGAGCCTGTCCAACAGAGAGGGCAGAGTTTGATGGAAGTATTCATCATATCCCATACGCAGGCTCATGAGGTGTTCGTAAAGGGAAGGCCCATTGATGAAATCCAGGACTCTGATAGGGTTGCCGCGTATCTGTTCCACCGTACGCCCCTGCATGAAGTTCGGGTGTCCTTCCACCTTTTTCAGAATGCGGGCTTCCTTGGCAGGGCTTCGCGCAAGTTTAAACTTTATCCCCCCAATATGGCTGGCAAACTCTTCAAAAAAACAGAATTTGATAATTTTTTTGACATAATTGTCCCGCAGATCCACTACCCTCTTCACCCAGTATTTGGGTTCATCCTCGATCCCAAAACGCTTCTCCGTCTCTACCCCGCGAATCAAGTAATACCTGTCACCCAGCGCCAGAATATCATTATAGTCCACGGCAAAAAAATCCATGTCAGCGCTAACGAAGCGAAATGCCTTTGGCGAAGAATCCTCACCAAGATATTGCCTGGCCAGCGCCTCTACAGCCTCTTTGTCATTAATCTCCATAGCCGGTTATTCCAGGATTTTCGAACAAGACTCCGGGGCAAATTAAAACCTGTCCCCTGGGCATCAAAGCCAAAAAAATGCCGGTATGGCGACACCCATTCTAAACGGCCACCATACCGGCATGATCAACGCAACTGTAATTAAGAAGACTATTACTTTCAGGCCGGATACTTACTTCATCTCCTCACCCGTGGCAAACTTCTGCAGCTTGATCTCTACCTTCTCGGTCAGACCTGAGTAGTACTTCCTCAGGATATCGAGGACTTCAGTACGGCCAAAGTGATCCGGAACCTCCTCGCCCTCGGACAGCATCTTGCGCAGCTTGGTGCCGCTCAGGATGACGCGGTCCGCCTTGGTGTGCGGGCAGGTGCGCATTGAGGCCATGCCGTCGCACTTATGGCAATAGAATGTCCAGTCAATCTTCAGCGGTTTGCATTTGAGATACTTTCCGCCTTCGCCCTTGGGGATCTTGTCGAAGATCGTCTGCGCATCAAAAATACCGTAGTAATCGCCCACACCCGCGTGGTCGCGGCCAATAAGCATGTGGGTGACACCGTAGTTCTGACGGAACGTGGCGTGGAGCAAGGCCTCTCTCGGCCCGCCATAACGCATTTCCATGGGATAGCCGGCCTGCACCACCATGTCCTTGTTGAAGTAGTTCTCAACCAGGACATCTATACACTTAACACGAACGTCAGCAGGTATGTCACCGGATTTCAAAGCGCCGATCAGCGAATGGATGATGACGCCGTCACAGACCTCTATAGCGATCTTGGCCAGGTACTCGTGTGAGCGGTGCATCGGGTTACGAAGCTGTAACGCGGCGATACGGTTCCATCCCTTATCCTGGAATATCTTTCTCACTTCGGCCGGTGTCTTGTAGATGCCGGCAAACTTCGTGGGGAAGTCCATCTCGCTCAACACCTTCACCGGACCAGCCAGGTTGACTTCTTTTTGCTTGTGGACCTTCTCGACACCGGGGTGGCCCGCGATGTCATCCGTCGTGAAGACCTGCATACATTCCCAGCTCTTGTCGGCCTCGGTCATTTCATACTTCTCTACTACCTTCATCGTCGCCATAATCGTGCCGGTAGCATCATCCACCAAGGCGATCTCTGAGTCCGGCTTGATCGCGTCGGCGTCTGCCTTGCTACAATCAACCGTAATGGGAATCGGCCAGAAGGTGCCGTCGGCCATAGTGAAGTTCTCGCACACACCCTTCCAATCTTTCTTGGTCATGAATCCGTGCAACGGACTGAAGGCCCCGATACCCATCATTATCAGGTCAGAAGTAGCCCGCGAATGGATCCGGACCTGCTTCAGGGTTTTCGCCTTGGTCAACTCCGCTTCACGCTCTTTCCCCTCCAGTAAACTACATACCAAACCTCTTCCGCCATGTGGTTCAATTAAAGCCATTCTATTTCCTCCTTATGATTCATCAATAATAATGTGGCAATGCGTCGTTACGCCTCACCATTTTAATAGACATGAAATGATATTGTTACCTCGATCCCCCAAAACACCTCCCTCCATTAAATACTATCTGCAAGCCAAAGGCTTAGAACACAAAAAATCTATTTTTAGACCTAGATTTTTATATACTGTAAGATCCCGCCCCTGTCAAGGACTAAATGAATGAACACTCACTTTTTGTTAAAATATACACATGAGCAAATATTAATAATATCATATTGTTGCCGGATGAGATTGACACACTATATGTTGTGCCTATACACACTTGCCCACAGTATAGAGCGTGGCCATCGATTATTATCAATGGCCTATATTATGTCAACGTGTTAATTTTATCCGATTTTTGCATTCTAGAAATGGAAGCCATCATCCCTTCGCTTCACGGCTTGCGCAGTGACCCTTTTGGGACTCGCAGGTGGGAAATGCTTGCCCCTTCCTGCTTGCCCTCGAAGGGTGCCCCACTGCTCCAGCAAGTTTCGCTCAGAAACAACGGCTTCCATAAGAATGTAGGGAAAGTCCTAATTATAAGGAAAACTTGATAAGTCTATCGGGATGAGTGTAAATGGTAAAATGATCCTCCCGGGCAAAACCAATCAACGTCAGGCCGACTTTATCGGCCAGGGCGATGCCCCGATCGGTAGTTGCCGCGCGTGAAATAACAATGGGGATGCCTGCCCTGGCGACCTTGGCCACCATATCCTCCGGTTGCCGGCCGCTGCACACCAGAAAACATTCCGAAGGGTTATGGCCGTTGTTAAAGGCATAGCCCACCACCTTGTCCACCGCGTTATGGCGCCCGACATCTTCCGCTGCCCGGATTAGCTCGCTATGGCGGTTAAACAAGACCGCAATGTGCAATCCCCCCGTCCTCTGCCAATGGCTTGCGAAGGAAGATAAAGAACCGGCGCAGGACAGGGCTTGTCTTTCCGAAATCTGTAGCGCCGAATCTATGGGTGGAATATCCCTTGACGGTCTGTCGCCAACGGCTACACCGGGTTTGCTGCGTACATAGATTCCAGCTTCGTCGATATTGACCCCAGCAATCTCCTTAAAGGCCAAAAACCCATCCGTCACCACACGGCCGATGGCATAATCCTCCAGGTTCGCAGGTGAGACACTAACCGTAGCAACCAGGTTCCGGTCTATAAAAAACCGGTGAGACGCCTCACATGCCACCTCGTCTGAGACCATCTGGCGGCCATTTTTATTGACTTGAATGACCGGGAATGATTTAATGAGCCCGGAAGACATGATGGATAATCCCCTTAAAATTCGAACTTAGAAATTTTGTAACAATGTAGCGTTTTGAAAATGCATGATAAAAATTGCAAAGAAACATATCAAATCTGGAAATCAGGAACTCAGGGAAGTGTAACCCCAAATAAAGAGGGCCTATCTTTTCCTGATTTCCTGAGTTCCAGATTAATAGCCTTTTCTGAGTGTAGAACGGTTTTAACCACCTAAAGTGTTTCGAAATTTTTATCTCTGTCTCCCTTGTAAGGCAGATATTATAAGATACTCTATTATGAGACAAAAATGAAAGAATTCTTTAAGGTCAAGACATCTGACGAGGTACTCGCCATTATCAACGAGTTCCCGGTTGGACCTACAGAAGAAATCTCTCTGACAGAAGGTACCGGGCGCATTTTGGCTGAACCCATTATCTCACCGGAAGATATGCCGCCTTTTAGTCGTTCTACTATGGATGGATATGCGGTTCGGGCCAGAGATACCTTCGGTTCCTCTGAGAGTATGCCCGCCTTGCTGACTGTAGCCGGCAGCGTGGAGATGGGCGCGCCTCCTTCCCAGGCGATTTCGGGCGGGCAGGCATATAGGATTCTGACCGGCGGGATGCTTCCCCCAGAGGCTGATGCCGTAGTCATGCAGGAATATATACAACAAGCGGACGAGACGACTATTGAGGTCATGAAAACGGTTGCCCCCGGCGAACACGTTATTCTGCGTGGAGAAGACTTGAAAAAAGGCGAAGAAATCCTACCCCGGGGACACAGGTTACGCCCCCAGGATATTGGAGCGTTGGCCGCAATTGGCCGGCAAAAGATCATCGTCTATCAAAAACCACGGGTGGTTATTATCTCCACCGGGGACGAGATAGTCCCGATCGAAGAAATGCCGCCACCTGGTAAAATCAGAGATATCAACGCCTATACGCTTTGGGCCGCAATACTTGAAAACGGCGGGATACCTGTTTACCTGGGTATTGTTCCAGATAGATTTGATGATCTCCGTACCAAATGTGCCGGGGGGATAGAAAAGGCAGACGTTATCCTTGTATCCGGCGGGAGTTCGGTAGGCAGTCGTGATTTTACGGCCGCGGTGTTCGAGTCCTTTCCTGAAAGCCGGATACTGGTGCACGGCATATCTGTAAGTCCGGGAAAACCCACTATCATAGCCAGGGCCGGGAAGAAGGCCCTCTGGGGATTGCCCGGCCATCCGGCATCTTCCATGATCATTTTCTGGCTCTTCGTCCGTCCCTTGCTCCAACGAATCGGAGGTCTCGAGCCACAAATAATAACTCACCCACAACTCATAAAGGCCCGGCTGTCTCGTAATGTGCCGTCTGCGCAGGGCCGGGAGGACTATGTCCGGGTACGCATCCTCCCGGATGAAAAACACGCGCTGTTCAAATCCCCCCATCCCCCTTTGGGAAAGGGGGACGCAGGGGGATTTTCAGGTGCAACGGGTCATATAGCCGAACCCATCTTCGGCAAATCAGGGCTTATTTCCACCATGACCAGGGCCCACGGATTAATCAGGGTCGATATGAATACAGAAGGACTGGATAAGGGTTCCATAGTCGATGTCTATTTGTTTTGAACGTAACTATTAGCCACTAAGACACAAAGTCACTAAGGTTATAGAGTAATTCTCTCTTTGTGCCTTGGTGACTTTGTGGCTGAATAGTTGCCATATTTGAAGAATCAGGAGGCCTGAATTTTGCGAAAAATTTATCTGGAAATGAAGACCCTGGACGAGGCCCAGGGAATATTCTTCAATGCCCTTGATTATGCGCCTATACTCAAGAGTGAAAAGATTCCTGCGACTGAGGCCCTGGACAGAATTACCGCCGAAGCTGTGTATGCCCGTTTTTCTTCCCCGTCCTTTCACTCCGCAGCCATGGATGGTATAGCCGTTCTGGCTGAAGATACCTACGGGGCCTCCGAAGGAAACCCCAAACAACTGACCATCGGCAAGGACACCTTCTTTGTCAACACCGGCCATATCCTGCCACCCGGGACCAATGCCGTTATCATGATTGAAGAGGTCCACCAGATAAACGAAAAAACTGTGGAGATACAGGCCCCGGCCCATCCCTGGAAATATGTGCGCAAGGTAGGCGAGGACATCGTGGCCACCGAGCTGATACTTCCCCAAAACCACCGTATAACACCGTTTGACATCGGCGCACTCCTGGCCGGGGGGATATTTACGCTTTCGGTAAAGAAAAAACCGTGCGTAGTTATCATCCCTACCGGCAGCGAACTCATAGCCGCCGGGGACATTACCGGTGATGCCCCTCCCCAGGGAAAGATCGTCGAATATAACTCGCATATCCTGGCCGGTCTGGTGGAAAAATGCGGGGCTATTCCCATCCGGCACGAGATAATATCCGATGATTGTGATCGCATCAAAGGCGCTGTACAAAAAGCCTGCGCTGCTGATTATGACTGCATAATAATTAATGCCGGCTCCTCGGCCGGCTCAGAAGACTATACCTATACAGTCATAAAAGAATTGGGCCGGGTCCTGGTTCACGGAGTAACTATTATGCCCGGGAAGCCTACGATACTGGGCATCATCGCCGGCAAACCGGTCATAGGAAATCCGGGCTATCCGGTATCGGCGGTCATCTCCTTCGACCAGTTTGTCCGTCCCATTCTTTATAAAATGATGGGCATCCCTCTACCGGAACGTCCCCGCATCACGGCCAGACCGGCGCGCAAGATCCCTTCCAAGCTGGGCATAGAGGAATTTCTCAGGGTCAATGTAGGTCGCGTAGGCGATACAACCATTGCCACTCCCCTGCCCCGCGGCGCCGGCGCGATTACTACCTTGACTAGGGCCGACGGCATACTGCGCATACCACATCTTTCCGAAGGGATAAACGCCGATGAAGAAGTGGAGATAGAACTTCTAAGAGAGGCCCGTGAAATCGCAAATACCTTGGTCATCATCGGAAGCCACGACCTCACCATAGACGTGTTAGCCAACGAGATCAAAAAAAGTACGCCCCGGTTAAGCCTGTCCTCCAGTCATGTAGGCAGCACCGGCGGGCTGCTGGCCATCGGCAAAGGCATGGCCCACCTGGCCGGCTCACATCTCTTTGACCCGGAAACAGGGGAATATAACATCCCATATATCAAAAAAATAATCCCCGATGTCCCGGTAAAATTGGTAAATCTGGTCTATCGGGAGCAGGGATTGATAGTCCCTAAGGGGAACCCAAAAGGTATCCAGTCTATTCACGATCTCAGGCGTAAAGACATCGGCTTTATCAACCGGCAAGCAGGCTCCGGCACCCGGATCCTGCTTGATTTCCAGATCAAGAAGCTGGGTATCTCTCCTGCTGAAATAACCGGCTATGAAAGGGAAGAATACACCCACATGTCGGTAGCCGTGGATGTCTTAAGCGGCAGCGCTGATGCAGGGTTGGGCATATATGCTGCGGCCAGGGCGCTAGGATTAGATTTTATTTCGGTAGTTAAGGAGCGTTACGATCTGGTCATACCGGCCATGTTTTGGGATGATGAAAGAATCCGGGCACTCCTGGCAGTTATTATGTCACCTGAGTTTAAGGAAATCGTTGAACAGTTGGGCGGGTATGATACGAGCCGAACCGGTGAGCTTATCTGGGCGTCATAACAACGAAAGGTATAAGGTGCAGCCGAGCGAAGCGAGGCAACAAGGCCGCAGGCCTTGCCGTCGGTTTAATAGCTTGGTCAGCAGTTTTTTGACAAGGACATTTTGATGGTTAAACTTCTCTCGGCTCGGTAAGCAGTTTTATGCCTTTAAGAATTTCGTTAAATCTTTTTTCTGACACCTTACCAATTTTTTCAACCAAGTCGCTTTTATTAACCGTGTAAATTTGCGAAATATTCACGACACTTTTTTTAGGAAGGTTGGCTTCACCTTTATTCAGTAAAACGTTGCCCGGCGCCTGAGCTCTTTTGACGTTTGAGGTAAGAGCACAAACTACTACCGTATTAATTTTGCTCGCGTTAAATAAATTGTTTTGAATAACTACATGAGGATGCCGATAGCCCGGCTCAGACCCTGATGGCTGACCAAGGTCAACCCAATAGATTTCACCTTGTCCGATTACCATGGCTCTTGCCCTATGATTTTGCGGTGTTTGGCTTTCATAGATGTAGAAATTTTTCTTTCTTCATCATCTGGGTGGTCACTGTATGCATCATTCAGTTGGGCAAGCAGTGTTCGGTTTTCTTCTTTTTTCAAATAATCTCTCACCGCGATGGTAAACAGCCGGCTACGTGAAACATGTAGTTTGTGCGCCAGCTTGTTGACTTTGTCAAATAATTCTTCATCCAACGATATAGCGGTTTTGACTCCAGACATATTTCACCTCATGCATCGTTTTGTAATTGTATTATGCAATCAGTTTATACCGTTGTCAATACTTAATGGCGGAATGAAAGTTTTGACTGCTAACGACGCCCGCGCTCAGCCGCGCCGAGTGAGCGAAGCGAACGAGGAAACCGCCTGCGAAGCGGGCGGCGTCCGCTGGAGCGCGTGGTTGGGCGGCATCTATTTCTTCGCCTGTTCTGTGACTTGAGTAATCAGCTCATTGGACTGTTTGAGAATCTCCGCAGCCTGCTCTAGGTTGGCCTTATCAGCCTCGCCGCCGACAAGCATAGACTGAAGCTCACGCAGTAACCTCGTTTCGAGTTCATCAAGGAGGTAGTGGTATCCCTCTGGCCCGTACTTGTCGATGTAGGCCGGTTGATGCGGCAGAGCGGTCTTCAGCAACTTGTCAATGGAATCCGTGTTGGCAAAGTCCTGTTTTCCGAGGCCACTTTTCAAAATCTGCCAACGCATCGCTGCATGTACGCAGATGGCTTGAAGTGCCGTAAATATGGCCCATGCCATTGGTGAAACGAACGGGCGAGCCTTTTGGGCGTCCGCGCTGCCGAGCAACTTTATGTCGAAGCCGCCGCCCATCATGTCAAATAGCTGTCTGACCTTTGGGTCGCGCTCCGCTCTTTCAGCCGCAGCTTCAAATTTAAACACCGAAAGCCAGTTAGACAGTGCACGTGCAGGGGCAAGGGCCATGGTAGCGGCCCAAAGCTGATCCACCGCATCGAGTCGCCTCTTGTCCACGGCGATCTGCCGGCTAGCCAAAGCGGTCATCGCGCCGCCTCTCAGGGCCGCGATTTCCGCTTCTTTTGCTCGAAGCTCTGTCCTCAGTCGTTCTTCGCCCTGCCGTAGTTCCGCCTCTAAGGCGCTCCAGTTTTTCGTTGAATTCGTGCTCAACACTGGCAGTGAGGCGTGTCCGTATGAGCGTGCGGCCAAACCAAAGCAGAAGGGCAAGAAGCCCAGTTGTCGAGAGAGCGGGAATCCAGTCAGCCAATGTCATGCCGCCCAACATTATATATTATATCGACTCGACTTTTTTCGTCGAGACCTGCGGTTAGGGATAATCGTATAAGAATTTGCGAAATAACACAATAAGAAAAAATCTATTTAAATATTAAGTGGATAGAATCGATAAAACAAAAAACAAGGCTGGTTTTTTAAGGGATAAATTAAATGTTGCGGCTAGCGAAATTTGCTGCTATTTTTTAGTATAAAGGTTGTCCTTATGATCTACCCTCAGCGTATTATAGAAAATATAATCAGGGAAGCCATTGAAAAGGGCGAGTTTGACAATCTGCCCGGCAAAGGGAAACCCCTGGTCTTCGAAGACGATAGCCACGTCCCTGAAGATCTGCGCCTGGTCTATAAAATTTTAAAAAATGCCGATTGTATCCCACCGGAACTGCAATTGAAGAAGGATATCCGGGCTGCCCAGGACCTGTTATCCGGGCTCACCGATGAAAAGGAAAAATACCGGCAGATGAAGAAACTGAACTTCTTGGTCATGAAGCTCAACGTCATGCAGAAGCGACCTGTGAATTTTGAAGAAAACCAGATTTATTATGAAAAACTGATCG
The DNA here is from genome assembly GCA_028715605.1 of Desulfovibrionales bacterium. Classification (NCBI taxonomy): domain Bacteria; kingdom Pseudomonadati; phylum Thermodesulfobacteriota; class Desulfovibrionia; order Desulfovibrionales; species Desulfovibrionales bacterium. The sequence goes on along the minus strand of JAQURM010000004.1, from coordinate 101,371 downwards.
ACAAGATGAAGTAATTTCCATCCGGAAAGCCTGGCTTCCCGGATGGAAATTAAATGATTCTCGACCCCTTCACAAAAGGCCAATCTCATCCCCCGACAGCGAAATAGATCAGGGTAAGCAAAAACAGGAATATGGTGGCCACACCGGCCGATACGCCGATAGGTATCCTGTACGTATTCACATTATACGGCTCGTTTCGGACAGCCTGATATTTATCCTTGGGGTCGCCACGGAAGTAGGAAGCAATAAGCCGCCCCGCTCGATACGGGTTTTTGGCAAGAAGTGCAACACCTTTCACATCACTGGTAAGAAAAGCTTGCACTCCTGAGCGTAATGCGTTCAGCGGCTTCTCACAGAACCACGCAACGCCACGGCCAAACATTCTATAAAACCAATCCGTATCCATGCTGACCGTTGGTTCTCCCCCCAGCTTGTCTATGTAGAGCCAGAAAGCAGCGGCCGTCAGTAACAGCATCTGCATCATGGCCACGACCTTATCCGCAGTATAAGGATGGAAATCAACCGGATAAGGGAGGATATTATACAGTACCTGGGGATAGACGCCGGTGAGTATGCACAAAAATGCCGTCAGCCCCATCGCTACCAGCATGTTCAGCGGCGGTTCTTTAGCCTCTATTTTGTCCTCCTGCCCGGTAGGCTTGCCAAACCAAGTACCCCAGGGAAGCTTCAGGCCCGTATGGAGAAATGTCCCTATAGAGGCAAGGTGAAGCATAAGCTCGATAGCCGGCCGGTTCAGCATGCCGGCAGCGGCTACGACCATGGTCTTGCTGACAAAACCATTGAATAAGGGTACGGCCGAGATGGAAAAGGCGCCAATCATATAGAGTGTGACGGTAATGGGCATCATCCGGTACAGGTTTCTACCCTGTAATTCGGTCATCTTACGCCGTCCCGTCACGTAAATCACCGCGCCGGTACCCATGAAAAGTAATGCCTTGTAAAGAATGTGACAGAAGGCATGGGCACTTGCACCATTTATGGCTAATTCAGTTCCCAACCCGACGCCACAGACCATATATCCGACCTGACTGATAATGTGGTAGGCAAGAAGCCTTCGGATATCATTCTCGAGAACCGCGTAAACCACACCATAGAGGGCCATGATCGCCCCAAGCCATACCAGAAGCTCGGTTCCGGCAAATCCTCGCGCCAGTACGTATACGGCGCTTTTCGTGGTAAAGGCAGTCATGAATACGCTGCCGGTCACTGTCCCCTCCGGATAGGCATCCGCCAGCCAGGCATGGAGCGGAGGCACCGCGGCATTGAGCAAAAAACCGAAGAGGATGAAGTTTGAAGCCAGGGTATCGGATTTCAGCAGTGAAAAGGCCGTGGATCCCGTCTCGACCACGTGCATGATAATACCGGCCAACAGAATCGCACCGCCGGTCAGGTGCACAAAGACGTATCTGAATCCGGCGTCGAGAGCCGCCTGTTCCCGCCTGTACCAGACCAGAAAAACAGAGGCCCCGGCCATAATCTCCCAGAAAACGAACAGGGTGAAAAGATCTCCGGTAAAGACCACCCCAAGCGTACTCCCCATATACAGAAATGCCGCCACGTGCTGCCCGTCTTCTTTTATGTGGATCGCATAGACCATCCCCAGGAATGACATGATGACAAAGATGTAGCCGAATACCATGCTCAGTTTGTCAACGCGGCCTAAGATAAGCTCATATCCCAGGAATTGATAAATCCAGTAGGTGCCCTGGGGCATGTTGAGAAGATCCCAGAATGCAATGGCCGGGATCAGGAGCAAAAAGGCCTGTTTCAAAAGCCTGAGCCTGTTCCCTAACAGGGGAATGAGGAACGCCCCGACGATATATATGAAGGCTGGAGGAACAATATCAATCATAATAACCCTCCTTCTTCTGCAGCCAGCCATGACCCAGCGCCTTGGAGACAACGATGATGACGATGCATCCGATGAATCCAAAGACCGCATCAAACACCGGTATCTTTTGCCACCAGAAGTGGGCATGCGGATTTGGAAAAACCAGCCCCAGCAGACAACTCAGGACAATTAAGCCGAAAAAAATGTACTTGAAGGTCTTCATAATATCAACTTACCCCCAGAATGTTATTAACGGCCAAGGCAGTTATGTTAAAGAATCTGAAAAAGGCATCCGGATAGACCCCCAGGATCACCGCCATGACGGCGGTAACCACAAGCGGGACGACCATAAACATCGGAGCCTCGTCAAAATGCGGTTTGACATCATCTAAGGGCTTCTTGAAGAAGGCCTTATAAATAATGGGGAAAAAGAAGGCCACGTCCAGTAAGGCACTGGTCAGCAGTATAAAGAGAAAGACTATTTCTTTGGACTCCATGGCCCCTAGACAAAGGTACCATTTACTTATGAAGCCATTTACCGGCGGAACCCCTGCGAGGCCCATAGCGCCTATAGTAAAGGCAGCGAAGGTAAGCGGCATCTGCCTGCCCAGGCCATCCAGTTGACTAACGTATTCCTTATGGGTTTTGACATATATGGCCCCGGCACAGAAAAAGAGGGTGATTTTCATAAAACCATGGAAAGCCATATGCAGTATCCCACCGGTAATACTGCTCTTCGATAATAAAGCAGCTCCCAAGACCATAATAGAGAGGCAGTTTACCGTCGAAAATGCCAGTCGCCGCTTGAGATGATCCTGCCCTAAAGCCAACAATCCGGCAGCAAGTATGGTGAAGGAAACAAAATAGGCCAGGGGCAACCACAATCCCAGATCACCGAGGAGCTTGGGGCCAAAGATAAAAAGGATAACCCGGAGACATCCAAAGACACCGGCTTTCACCACGGCCACGGCATGGAGGAGGGCACTGACCGGTGTGGGGGCGACCATGGCTGTGGGCAGCCATTCATGCATAGGCATGATCCCGCCCTTGACCCCGAACCCGAGAATAAGGGTTATCAGGAGTAAAGTCTGTATGGCAGGTGACCCATGTCCGGCCAGAAAGCCGCCCGCCCGAAAATCCAGAGTCCCGGTCAGGTGGTAGAGCATCGCTGTTGAAAACAGTATCAGAGTGCCGGCGGTCAGGGTATAGAAGAGGTACTTCCGACCGCCCATGACGGCCTCCTGGGTCTCTTTATGAACCACCAGTGGCCAGGTGGAGATCGTAAGAATCTCGTAGAAGACAAACAGAGTCAACAGATTGGCGGAAAACGCAATACCAATAGCGGCAGACATGCACATGGCAAAGCCAAAGAAGTAACGCGTCTGGGCGTGCTCATTCAGCCCCCGCATGTAGCCTATGGAATAGAAGGAAGTAGCAATCCACAGGGTAGAAGACAGAAGGGCAAAAATCATCCCGAAGGGCTCCACCCTTAGCTGCAAGGGGACACCGGGAATTATGGGTAGAATTGTGTACTCTATGATCTTTCCATCGGTAATCAGTGGAATCATGGAGACCACCACGGAGAATTTGATGAGTGCCGCCAGAATCGTCCAAAATTCCCGGACATTCTTGTGCTTTTCTCCCGTAAGAAGGATCAGCGGGGCAGCAATAAGTGATACCAGAACAGCAAGTAGCGGCTTTATTGAATATACGATTTCCATCCTGTCTCCTCCCGGTTAAAAGCTTGCCGGAACCGCAAAGCGAATGATAAAGGCGATAATGCGTTCATTAAAGATACCTAACAAGACTACTCCAGCCGCCATAATAAGGATGGGGACAAGCATACTTAAAGGAAGCTCATCCCGCTTTATCTCCTCGTGTGTCCCGCCGTCGGTGGCATAGGCAGTCACCGGTGGTTCCAGGTAGATATTCTCTATAACCCGGAAGAAGTAAACGGCGTTTAACAGACTGCTAGCCAACAGAACCACTATAAAGGCCCACTGTCTTGCATCGATCGCGCCTAAGACGAGATAAAACTTGCTAAAGAACCCACCAGTAGGCGGTATGCCTATCATGGAGAGGGCGGCGATGGTAAAGGCAGCCATGGTAAAGGGCATCTTTTTATGCAGTCCCCGAAACTGCGTAATATCCCGCATACCCATCTTGTACATTATTCCGCCAGCCACCAGGAACAGGGTCCCTTTCATAAAGGCATGGTTCAGAATGTGCAGTAAGCCGCCGGTAAGCCCCATCCGGTTGGCCAGCCCGATACCCAGCACGATATACCCGATGTTCGCTATGGAAGAATAGGCCAGCATCCTTTTCAAATCGGTCTGGGCGATGGCCAGGATCGAACCGGCGATAATGCCGCCGGCCGCCACCCAGGTCAGGATCTGAGTTATTGGGATCAGGTCTATGGAAAAGTGCGGTTTAAACAACGTAAAGAAAATCCGGACCATGAGATAGGCCATAACCTTGGTGAACAGGGGGGCGATAACCGCGCTGGTGGCAGAAGGCGCATAGGTATATGCATCCGGAAGCCACACATGCAACGGGAAGAGACCCATTTTGACGGCGATGCCCACCGTAAACAAGGCAAAGCCGACCAGCACCGCCTTGTTATGATATAGGGCGGGTAATAGCTGGGACAAATCGGCCATGTTCAGCGAACCGGTCACAATGTACACGTAGCCGATCCCCAGATAGTAAAAACAGGCCCCTACGGTGCCCATGATTACATAGTTGAATGCCGCCATAGGCGCCCCGTCTTCACCAACCGCTATGAGGGCATAGGCAGTGAGGGATGCAATCTCCAAAAAGACAAAGACGTTAAAGAGGTCACCGGTGACCGTGATGCCAATGAGGCCGGTCACCATGAGCAGGAAAATACTGTAGTATGGGACCAACTTTTCAGGAATTTCCCGCTCGATACTCTTTTTCGAGTAGATGGCTACCATAAGGCCAATGAACGTCAGCATCACCAGCATAAAGGCGTTGAGGTGATCCACCACGTACTCGATGCCCCAGGGCGGCTCCCAGCCCCCTTGCCAGTAGTGAATCGTCCCTCTCTCCATAACCAAGTCCAGAATACCCAGAGAGCATAGGAAAGATACCCCTAAGGCAGCCAGGACTAACGGGTAACATAGCCACCTCTTAAACCATCCTAGCAGCACCACAAGAAAAGAGGTGATTAGCGGGACGGTTACAATTAATACGATGCATTGTTCGTAGCGCATGTTAGACTCCCGTTTCCTTGCGAATCTCTAATATTTCATCCTCAGCCAAGGTCTTATACCGGTTATAAATCATGATTATTATGGCCAGAGCCACTCCGGTTGTGGCGATACCCACCACGATGGCGGTAAGCATCAGGACGTGGGGTATTGGGTTCAGGTACTTACCGGGATCGGCCATACCGTGGAGGTCCTCCGCGGTCAGTATAGGGATGTCGCCCCCCACCTTGGACCCGATAGAAATATAAAAGAGGATTATCGCCACCTGAAAGATATTCATACCTATAAGTTTTTTTACCAGATTCCTCTTTCCGATCATGCCGTAGAGGCCAAGCATCATCAGAAAGATATAGACCCAGTAGTTATATTTACTGATGATGTACTCAAGCATTGTTTTCTCCTTCGCCCCTCTTTTTCTTCCGTAACATCAGGATACAGGCCATCCCGGCCGTATAGATAACCGTGGTCTCCCCCATGGTGTCATAGCCCCGGTAATCAGCAACCACCGTCGTAACTATATTCGGAGTCCCCGTCTCTATGTATGCACCCTGGGTATAACGGGGCGAAACGTGCACGCTGCCCGGCTGATCCGGGTCGCCCCACCTGGGGAAGTCCTCCGCGCCATAGACGAGCATGACACTGGTTATGATTACCGTGAGCAAAGCAAACGCTTTCAATCTTTCGCCCTCCTTTTCGTCTTATGGACTGCAGCGATAAACAGGACGGTGCCCACACCAGCCCCCACGCAGGCCTCGGTAAAGGCCACATCCACCGCCCCCATCTCCGTGTAAATAAGGCACATGAAGAAGCTGAAGGACCCGAGGATAATCGTAGCGCCCAAAAGATCTTTTATCTGTAGGGCCGCAATACCGGTTATTACCACAAAGACAAGCAGTATAATATCCAGTGGGACTATCATTCTTTATCTACCTCCTTAAACTGATTATCCAAGGTCCAAGGCTTGACACCGCATCTAAAGGCGGCTCTATATAGGGCATGGGTGGATACGGGGCCAGCCAGAAACCAGAACATAGCGATAAAGATAATCTTTATGCTCACCAGGATATAGGGTAGCGCAAAGTTGCCCGCAAAAGCATTGTAGATGGCTAGACCGATGAGGCATAAGAGAACTGCCAGGGTATCACTCTTGCCCGTGGCATGCATACGGCAATAGAAGTCAGGCAGGCGTAAGAGCCCGATGGTGCCCCCGGTGAAGAAAAGCAAACCCAACAAAAGAAAAATCGCGGTCAGTATCGATCCTATAGTCATGGTATCCATTCTCAAACCTCTCCCATCATTTCAAGATACTTGGACGCAGCCAGGGTGCCGATAAAGTTCAGAAGCGCATAAACAATACTGATATCCACGAACATATCCAGCCGGTCGTATATGAGACCCATAAGGAGCAAAACAATCAGGGTCTTGGTCCCGATGGCCCCCACGCCTACTATCCGGTTCGTTATAAGGGGCCCCCAGATAGCCCGGTAGAGGCAAAGGAATGCCAGAAACAATAATGCAATGCTCACGCCCATAAAGAATCGCTGCATATCGATCATAGTGACACCCCGTAGAACATTACGTTTTTGTATTTACCCTCACCCCTCTGCTACTGACGAGGGTTTGCTTACCAGATTGTATTTCTTTAGCTTGGCATATAGGGTACTTCGGCTGATCTTGAGTTTTTTGGCCACCTGGAGCTTGTTCCAGTTTTCTTCCCTCAACATCTTCAGCAGAAATCTTTTCTCGTTATCCTCGAATGAGATTACCCCCTCCCCCTCTTCTCTGGTCACTTCATTCCGCAGTCTGGGGATGAGATCATCCTGGTCAATAAGCTCGTCTCGCGTCGTGAGATAGGCATACTGGATGGTGTTTTCCAACTCCTTGACATTGCCGGGCCAGGAATAATCCACCAAAAACTGCATGGCCTTGGGGGTAATCTTTTTGATGACACCCTTACCCTCACCGGATAACCGCTCCATAAAATATTCAACCCAGAAAGGTATGTCTTCTTTTCTCTGTCTCAGGGGCGGGATATATATATTTATAATGCTGAGGCGGTAGTACATCTCTTCATTAAATGTCCCCTTCTCCACTTCCTCTTTTAGATCCTTATCCGCGGCCGTTATCATACGTACATTTACCCGTACCTTCCCCCGTCCCCCCGGCCTTTCAAATTCCATCGTTTCCAGAAATTTTAGAAGTTTGACCTGAGATAAGGGGAGTACCTCGTCAATATCATTTAAGAAGGCGGTGCCGCCATCGGCCCTTTCCAATCGCCCCTTTTTGTGATGTGAAGCGCCCTTACTTATACGTTTTTCATAGCCAAATAGTTCGTCATCCAATAAGGAACGCGGATAAGCGGCACAATTAATAACCACGAATGCCTTGTCTCTCCGGGAACTATGGGCATGGATAGCCTCAGCCACCCATTCCTTTTCTGTCCCATCTTCTCCCTGGATCAGAACAGTAACATCCGTTGGAGCAAGATTTAAGATCATGTTATAGACTTGCTGCATTTTTATGGATTGTTTCTGGATGTCTTCAATCTCCAAGATGCCCTTCCCTGTGCCTTTCCGCCCTTGCTCTTCCCGGTGTTCTATTTATTACCTGTTATTACCTGCGTTCAGGCGGCAACCCGCCGGTGGAAATATCATAGACCAAAGAGGTCATAACGGCCATGACGCCAAAGCCGACGCCTGTCTCCACAAACAGAATACCGAGGGCCCTGGCTCTCGCTATGGTTACGGGCAGGATTTTTGTCAGCTCTCTATAATCCAGAAAATTTCCGCCCAGGGCCAGGCATAAGGCCCCGGTCCCTGAATAAATTAAAAGTCCGAGACAGAGGAATATGATATCGACCTTTTCAGACAACCGCCTCCTGGCCATATCCAGCCCGAAAGAAATGACCATCAGGATAAAACTGGCCGCGAGTATAACGCCTCCCTGAAATCCGCCGCCCGGACTGTAGTGCCCATGGGCAATAACATAGAGGGCATAGAGCTGTAAAAACGGCGCCAGCACCCGGGTAAGGGTCCTTATAATTATATCCTCGTAGGTTATTATCATTTCTCTACCGCCTCCTGCTTAAGTCACATCGTTTCCATCTTTATCTCAAAGCCCCATATATACGGGCCACATCCAATACATCCTGGACATAGACATGCTCCGCCTCCATATAGACATGGGCCACCCTGTCCTCCATCTCGCCGCCGTAGAGAAGGTCATAGGCCACCTCTTCATCGATGGCATGCACGTAGTACTCGCCGTCCTTTATCTCTACGGTGATAGTACCCGGGGTAAGGGTTATGGAGTTGGCAAAGGTTACCATCGAGATATCTGTTTGCAATTTTGTCTTGAACCTTATTATCCGGGGATTTATAGGCATCTTGGGCTTCAAAACAATCTTGATTACGTGGACGCTGGCCAGATAGATCTGGTATAGCAACCAGGGAATATAGGCGAAAAACCTCTTTACTATAGTGCGCATATCCCCCACCCGTACATTAACAAAGAGGAGATCGTGGGATATATAGGCCACCAGGGCACAGCAACCCACCCCGATGCTGAGATGGAAGACATCAAAGAACCCGGAAAGCGGCATCCAGAATGGAAAGAACAATAATGCAAATGTGGCCAGAAAACTCAGGACCTCGGATTTAGTCCGCTCCGCCCCTTTAAAGATGTCCTGTACCTTCTTCTCCTCAAGGACCTTGGCCTCGGCCGTAAATCTAACCGAGGTATTGAGTACGTCCAGAGCACGATTTCTGGCCTCTTCTATGATCTTAAAGGCCTCGTCTGTAGCCTGGATTAAGACCGTCACTTCCATGCCTTTTACTCCTTTGTTTGTCCTAACGTATTGTCAAAACCTAATCACGGAGAATATAGCGCTATGCTCTGTCTGTGGTTAAATCTAAGGAATAAATAATGCCGGTATCGTCGTTTCCTCCGCTACCTTATATACCGTCCGGCCCGGGAAGATCTTCCGTACAGCGGCCTTCCGGCTGTTTCCCATGACGATCAGCGTGGCATGATAATCCCGTGCCGCCAGCATAATCTCCTCAGCCGTCCGGCCGGCGTAGATATGAAATTCCGCATCTATCCCCTGAGAAGAAAACATCCGGCGTGTGTCCTGGAGTTTTTTCTTAAGCCCCCGCATCTCACCCACGGTCAGCTTCTTTTGAATAACATTCACGATATCCATTTCCTTTGCCAGGCCGTTAAGTCCCTGGATAAAAGAGGCCGCCCGCTCTGAGGCCGGCGACCAGTCAGTGGCAAAAACCAGGTGTTCAAAGACCCCCGCAGCCGGAGGCCGCGCCATTTCCCTCACTCGCCTGGCTATCAAAACGGGTACGGTCAATCCCTTAACGAGGCGACTGCTGTCACGCCTGGAAACCGCTCTTGTGCCATCACTGCTAAACTCTGCCGCCACAAGCGAAAAACTATTACCAGCGGCCGCTCTTAAAATGGAAGCGACAAGATTCCCTTCTTCCCCATGGGCCCAAACCTTAGCCCCCGAGCCGGACAACCGCAGTTGCCACTCCTGGGAATAGCGTTCGGCCATAATTTTTCCTCCGGCATGGAGGAACACCACCTCTCGCAGCCCCACCTTTGTGGTCTCCAGCAGCGACTCCAATAAACTACTCTTGGGTTCGCCAAGGTTTGTTGCATAAAGCAATCTCTCTAACGCCACATTAATCCTCCGAATTCTGGCTCATAGCATAACCCTAAGCGCCATATCATCCAGTTGTACCCCGCCATGGCCAAAGTAAATATTTAAGTTTGGCCCCCTATCTGCCGATAAAAATAATTTAAGCTTAATCTCGCGTTGTTAAATACAGCAACTTCTATGCCTAACCCAGGATACAACTCAGCCCATTATTTCATCCTGCCGTTATTCTTAACAAAAACTTGTTAATTGTGATGTTGAGAACTAATAAACCCTTCAGACATTAGTGTACAATTTTAATACACCATAATTTTCCTTATTTGGATAATTCTTGTATTTTAAATACTAAATTACTGTATAAATATCGTACAGTAATCTGTGTTTTTATTGTACAGTATGTATCCTTTATCCCAGAGAGCCATCTCAATACCAAAAATGATGGTCTCGTAATTTCCCTCTCCCTCGCCGGGCGAGGGAAATTACGATTTTTACGAATTCATCAAAATCAAGGTGCGAACCATCGAGTTACGCAGTGCACGAAAATATTTTTAGAAAACATAAACATAAATCTTGACAAGCGGCTTGTTTGTAGGCCAAAATGCAAAACGTTTTTCATCTTTACAGGGGAGGATGTGTGAATATGCAAATTAAGAAGCTACTCTTCGTAACCGACTTTGAGGAATTGTGGTTTGATGCCCTTCAGTCGCTGATGGATCTTCGCAAGGTGGGTCTTAATCACGTAGTATTTTTACATGTAATAGAGAGAGAAAAGGTGGCCATGCGCCGGGGAACCGGCTATCTTAAGAGTGAAGAACTAAAACTCAAAGAAATGGCCAATGTCCGGTTTATAAATTGGGCGGAAAGCCTGTTTGAAATGGGCATGGAATGCGGCGCCTACGTCGTAGTGGGTGATCCGGTCCCCAAGATATTATCCACGGCAGAGGTCGAAAAAGTAGATCTTGTTGTCACCGGTCGCCACAAAAAGGCCAAGATGAAGGGGCTCTATATAGACTCCCAGACTCTGGAGCTTCTCCGGAGGACCACTGTCCCTGTCCTGGTCCATAAATACATGACCAAAGACGGCAAGATCAACAAGGCCCCCTTCGAGAAGCCCCTCATGGCCACAGACTGGTCTGCCCCCTGTGCCAGGGCGATAGAATACCTCCTGGGGCTAAAAAACATAATAAAGAAAGCAGAGATTATACATATCCTGACCGAAAAAGATATGGAAGGGCGCTCTAAGACAGAGCTGCAAAAGATAGAGAAGGAAAGCAAAAAGCGGCTGGAAGAGGTTCGCCTGACCCTTGAAGGGGCCAAAATTGAGGCCGATACCCACCTTTACGTAGGAAAAGTCGTGGACCAAATAGAAACCGCGGCCCGCGAGCTTGACGCCACTATGATCGTCACCGGGACAACCGGAAAAGGCGCCTGGAGAGCAAGGTGGTTAGGCAGTGTCTCACACGAAGCAGCAGAAAGATTGGATTTACCCACCCTCCTCGTTCCATAATAACATAAAAAGGCCCGGATACTCTATGATTGAGTGTCCGGGCCCCCTCTAAAAAATAATAACCTTCTACCCTAATATCTTTTTTATTGTCCCCGCCAGTTCTTCCGGCTCCGTCGGCTTTTCCAGATAGGCCACCGGCTCAGGCACGGCCTGTCCACCGAACTCTGTCAGCGCGGCCTGAGAGCGGAGGAAGGTTCGTTTGGCAATCCCGGATAAGATAACTACCGGAATGGTCTTTAACGCATCGTCTGTTTTCAATTCACGATACATCCTGATCCCGCTCTCCCGCGGCATTAGGACATCCAAAACGATCAAATCCGGTTTATCTCCCCTTACCTTGGCCATCGCCTCTTCACCATTTGTCGCCACAATAGGCGTATAGCCGTTTGTCTCAACAACAGTGGTAACAAATGTCCTCACATCAGCATCATCATCTACAACAAGCACCTTTTTCCCCATAATATATCCTCCTGTGTTTTTTAAAGACTCTATCCTCCAGCCTCCATACATTAGAAATTTTCTCTCAACGGAAGGCGAATAGCAAAAGTTGACCCTTTCCCAGGCTCCGATTCTACAGTGATGGTTCCACCGTGTTCCTTGATTATCTTCTGTGTCACAAGCAGTCCTAATCCGGTGCCTGCGCCACTCTTGGTACTAAAAAAAGAGGTAAAAATCTTGTTCTTGACCTCCTCATCCATACCACAGCCATTGTCAGAGACCTCAATCACCACTGTATCCTTATCCTCAAGGGCTGTCTTTACTTCTACAACGCAATCCTTTTTCCTGTCAAGATCGAAATGACAGGCGTCAATGGCGTTGGAGACCAAATTGAGCACACAGCGGTGTATTCCCTTTGGATCTAAAGCTACCTCTCCAATAGCCTGATCAAAATTACGAATTATTTTTACGCCGACCTCTTGAGCCGCCAGATCCATAAGGTCACAGACGTCACCGGCAATGGTATTCAGAAAACATCTCTGGTAGTCGGGTTCGCGTTCTTTGGAATAATTGAGCAAATCCATAACCAGATCAGAGACCTTGCCGATATTACGGTTAACCATATCCCAGCCGGTCTTTAGCTGTTCAGGGTTATTACTCTTAAAGGCGGTATTTACCACATAAACCCCCCCTTTAAGCCCGTATAAGATATTCTTAACGCAATGGGCCAGGCCGGCCACGGTCTGGCCTATTGCAGCCAGCCTTTCCGACTCGATCAGGTCCTGCTCCAACCGTTTAATCTCTTTTAGATCCTGTAAAAAGCCGACGCTGCCCACTACCTCCTCTTTTTCGTACAGTATAGCGCCGGAAAACCTTACCGGCATCTCCTGACCATCTTTAACCTTGACATTTATTTCTTTCCACCTGAAAATATGTTCTTCTCCGTATTTTCTGCCATATAATCCTTCTTTGATCTCCCGAGCGATTTCTGCCGGATAAAGGTCCTCTATATCCATTCCCCTTATGGCCTCCAGGCGGGAATAACCGAATATTCTTGAGGCCCCCTCGTTGAAAATTAGTACACTGCCCTTCTCGTTGGTAGCCACTATGCCATCAATCGATGCCTGGATAAGCTTATCCTCAAATTCGTATCTCCGCCTCAACTCATCTGTGGCCGCTTTTACCATACTTTCCAGGTCATGGGTATACTCTTTGAGCCTCCGTTTCATCTCCAGCTTCTGCTCGGCCCTTTTAAGGGCAATGGAAAGGGCCTCATCGCTTACCGGTTTGGTAATAAAATCAGAAGCCCCAAGCTGGAGGGCCTGGATGGCTAATTCCAGCTCACCATGTCCCGTAATAACTATCACTTCCGTATCAGGTTCGATCTGCTTGATTATTTTCAGGACCTCAATGCCATCCATGCCGGGCATCTTTATATCGGTCAAAACAACCCGCGGGAGATTACGACGGAACGATTCCAGACCTTTCCCGCCATTTTCCGCCGTTAGCACCTGATACCCGTCTTTCCTTAATGAAAGGGATAAAACCTTCCTTATGCCTTCTTCGTCATCAATCAGCAGCAGTGTTGACACCTTAATTCTCCGATGTCTGATTATGGACGGGGAATCTCAATTCAAAAGTTGTGCCGAGACCTGCTTCACTCTTTACATCTATGGTTCCCCCGTAATCACGGACAATTCCATAACTAATGGACATGCCCAGTCCCGTGCCCCTGCCCACCTCTTTAGTGGTAAAAAACGGCTCAAATATCTTGTCCTTAATATTATCGGGAATCCCTATCCCGGTATCGGATACCACAACTACAACCCATCCATCTTCCAGAAATGACTTTATAGTTATAGACATCGCCCCGGCCCCTGGCCCCATCTTTTCAAGCTTCTCATCTATGGCATCCAGCGCATTAGTCACCATGTTGATGAAAACCTGTTCCAATCTGTTATGGTCGGCCATTATTAGAGGCAAGTCTTTGTACAGGTCAAGCTTAATCTCTACTTGATGCAGTCTTAGTTGCTGACCCAATACCTTAAACACGTCCTGAATCGGTTTATTAATATCCATTAACGCCCGCATCGGGGTAGATACCCTGGAAAACTCCCGCAAATGATTAATAATCCCGGACGCCCGGTCCACATGACCGCTGATTTCCCCGGCCACAGTCTTCAACTCTTCGATATCGATCTTTTCACCCCGCCTGATCATTTTCAAAAGGAAATCGCTCCCGATCTTGAGTACGTTTAACGGCTGATTCAATTCATGGGCAATACCGGAGGCCATGGTGCCGATAGTAGTCATCTTGCCGGCCTGGATGAGCTGGGCCTCTTTTTCCACGCTTTCCGTAATATCGGTCGTCGCTACAATCAATGCGTCTATCCCCATGTATCTTGCCGGACAAACGGTAATATTCACATAAAATGAGCGCCCATCTTTATGTGTGTGCCTTTTCTTCGTAAAGAATCCGCATTCGCCGCTGGGCGATAGCTCTTTGAACCCCGATATAACCTCTCCTGTTGGTTTATGGCCCAGATTGTCAAAAGACATCTCTAATAATTCTTCCCTTGAGTAACCATAACGCTCTAAAGTCCTCTCGTTAACGTCCAGTATCCGGAAATTATCCCTGTCTATAATAAAAATAGGGTCAGGATTGGCATTAAACAAGAGTCTGTATTTTTCCTCGGACACCCGAAGGTCTTTCTCATAAGCGCTCAACTTATGGAGCATGTGTCGAAAGGCGTCCTGAAGCTTTACTATTTCATCTCCTTTATGACGCTTATAAACAAGACATTCTGCGCACTGTTGTAGCTTTTCAGGAAATTTTCCCGATGGCTCGCCAAAGCACAGTGTATCAGGAACATACCAGCAGGGTATGCCGTTTCGTGCATATGCGGGACAATCCCTTTTATCGCAATTCAACATTTCCCAGCAATGAACGACCCGCCTCGGGAATTTTCCACTTCCAGGGACATATTTGCCCCGGCTGATCTCATCCGCTAACCCGGTCAACCGGGCCAGAGGCCGGACAATGTATCTATTGAGCCACAGGGTCAGGAAAAAAACAACTACCGACAGCGAGACCACGGCCAGGAATAGATTCTGGCCACGCACAGAGGCCAGCATCTTGCGAATCGGGTCCCGGCTAAATCCGACTGATAGCACCCCCAGGATATGCTTTTCAGACCCATGACACTTATAGCACGCCTTTTCATTATGAATAGGGATGGCATAACGTAATATTTCTACACTACCAGAATCAAAATGGTGTTTTTCCAACCCGTGTGCCACCTTGCCGATGCGCAGGGCCTCGAAGGTAATCTGAGAAATGGCCTTCCTCCCGACATCATAACGGGCTGTCCCGTTATGCCTGATAATACCGTTGTCATCACAGAGATGAACCACCTTCAAATCTTCCAGGGTACCCAGCCTCTCCAATATGGCCTGGACTTTATCCATATCGCCCTCAAGCATGGGATACTCTATCCCCTTTATGACGGTGTTACTTATCTCCAGGGCCATCTTTCTATTCTCATCCGTCAGACGTTTAACCTGGGTAACTATGGCAAGATAGTTGAAAGCACCCAGGACTGTAAGCAAAATTATCCCGACGCCAAGTATAGTCTTGGCCCTTAAACTTTCCGGTATAAGTCTGTGCCTTAACATTGCCCAGAAGGACATAGAAACGATGGCCTTTCAGTTGGAAAACAGGCGGGCCATGATGGACAAGGACCGCTCGTGCCTTTTATTCAATCTACATTAACCTTTGTTAACTGTAAATCCGGAACATTCTATATGGTATTTTTTGAGCTTGGCATAAAGGGTGCTACGGCTGATATTTAACTTCTTAGCCACCTGGAATTTATTCCACTGGTATTGCTCCAACATCCTGGTAAGAAATCTCAGTTCATTTTCTTCAAAGGAACTTGCATCTTTCCCTTTATCCAGGCCAACCCGCAAGTAAGCTGGGAGGCTTTCTTCCGTGATAAACTCTCCTTTGGTCAATATAAAGGCGTGTTCGATAGTGTTTTCCAGTTCCCGGACATTGCCCGGCCAATGATAGTCCATCAATATCCGCATGGCCTCCGGTGTAATACCCATAACCTTTTCCCCCTGGCCGGCATTCAACTTGGCCAGGAAATGTCCGGCCAGGAGGGGAATATCGTTCTTTCTGGTGCGCAAAGGAGGCAAACTTATGGGGATGATATTGAGGCGATAATAGAGGTCTTCTCTGAATGCACCCTTCTCTACCTCCTTCCGCAGTTCCTTGTTAGTAGCCACAACAATCCTTATATCCACCTTAATGGGCTCCTCGCCCCCTAGCCTCTGAAATTCCTGGGTCTCAAGGACCCGTAAAAGCTTGACCTGAAAGACCGGCGGGATCTCTCCTATTTCATCCAGAAAAATCGTACCGCCATGGGCCCGCTCAAAACATCCCAGCCTCCGGCGCACGGCGCCGGTAAAAGCGCCCCTTTCATGGCCAAAAAGCTCACTTTCCAGCAGGGTAAGGGGATAAGAAGAACAATTGACCGCTACAAAGTGTTTATCTTTGCGCAGGCTGTTCATATGAATAGCCCTGGCTACCAATTCCTTGCCGGTGCCACTTTCTCCCTGAATGAGAACAGTCACGTTAGTGGGCGCCACGTCCCCGATGAGGTCATAAATCTGCTGCATCTTATGGTCCTTACCGATAAGCTCACCATATCTTGAAAACCTTGCGATCTTGTTACGCAAGTCCCGCAGCTTTTCGTCCTGTAAAACAATCCGGCGGACCGTCCCCGCTGCCTGTGAAACCATAAGACATACGAACCTGACATCTTTCTCTGAAATGGCCTCACGACTATAAATCACGATACCACCGATAACATCGCCATGCTTCGCGATGGGGATGAGCACCCCGGGCAGACTATCCAACCCTTTAACGCACAGGCTATCAAGCTGGGTTTCTTTGAGCGTTATCGGCTCGACTACAGAGGCCAGCTCCATTACCCCGGTAGTTTCCATTTCAAATCCTGCCGGCTTATAGCCTTCAATAACAACAAAACCATCCTTCCGTCCGTTAAAGATCAGGGGTTGTACGTGCCGATAATTAATGAACTCGCCTACCTTACCAATTATAAAATCAAGAACCTCTTTTAAAGAGGTCTTGTCGCTGATATGTTGATAGATATTATAGAATGCCTCCATGCCTTTGTAAGTCTTCTCAAGCTCCCCGGTCTTTTCCCTGACCAGATTCTCCATGTTATTGGTATATTCCCGGAGTCTGGCCCTCACTTCCAGTCTGTTCTCAGCCCGGACCAGGGCAATGGAAAGCGCCTCGTCACTCACCGGCTTGGTTATAAAGTCAGAGGCGTCCAATTGGAGAGACTTGATAGCCAAGCTCATATCTCCATGGCCGGTAATAACTATAACCTCTGTTTCCGGCTTGATTTCTTTAACCTTCTTTAAAACTTCGATGCCATCCATACCGGGCATTTTTATATCGGTCAGGACTATATCCGGCTGCTCGTCCTTCAACAGTTCCAGGCCCTTCCGACCATCTCCGGCCAACAAAACATTATACCCGTCATTCCTTAAAGAAAGTCCTAAAATGTTTCTTACGCCTTCTTCGTCATCGATTAGCAAAAGCTTCCGCATCGCGGATCACCATATCTATAGTAAATGTCATCAGTCAATAGTCATTTGTCACCGGTAAAAGTAAAATTTTACCGCAGAGATCGCGGAGAACGCTGAGATAATATATTGAATGGTTTATATTTTTCTCTGCGGACTCTGCGTGCTCAGCGGTGAAAAGGCTTTTTTACGAATTCATCATACTTAACCGATGACCGATGACGTTGCCTATAAGTATGTAAAAAGGCTGGTATTGCGAACAAACATCTGAAACGACCGTCACCCATATACTGCTCTTATAGCATACCTCATCATAATATTTAAGAAAATTTAGCGTAAATATTGTATGGCCTCGATAACTTCTGTGTCAAGGACAATATATTGTAAAATCAAAACTGCCCCCTGTGTTACCTTCTCTCCAAATAGTTTTGGATTTGACTTCCCTTGAACAATATAGTAGCTATCGTACACCTATGTTTGGCTGGACAGGTAAAATATTGAGGGTCAATCTGACTCACAGGACTATAGATGAGGAACGCCTCGATTCGCGGGAAAGGGAACTCTATCTGGGCGGACGCGGTCTGGGCGTAAAATGGGTCTATGACCGTGGTCAGGTCGAACCTTTATCCCCGGACAATCTCCTGGTTTTTGCTACCGGTCCCCTCACCGGCACCGGGGCGCTGGCCTCCGGCCGGGCCACGGCTGTATCCAAATCACCATTAACGGGCGCCATCTGTTACAGTAACGTTGGCGGCACATTTGGCGTGCACGTAAAAAAAACGGGCTATGACGCAATAATCATAGATGGCGCCTCGCCAGAACCACTTCTCCTCGAAATTGGAGGCGACCGGCCTGCCCTGAAAAATGCAGGGGAACTCTGGGGGAAAAATACCGGACAAGTCTTTGACCACCTAAAGGGGTACAAAGCAGTCCTCTGCATCGGCATAGCCGGAGAGAAAAAGATCCGTCTGGCCTCTATAATGCACAACCGATCCCACGCCTTTGGTCGGGGTGGACTAGGCGCCGTAATGGGCGCGAAAGGGCTTAAAGCCATCGCCCTTACCGGGGCAGGGAGAGTCAAAGTAGCTAATCCGGAAGAATTTAAAATCCGCCAGGAAAACCTGAACAAAATCATTGCGGCCAGCCCGGTTTTGAAAAACCTATCCCTTCTTGGCACGCCCAGTCTTATCAAAGTAATTAATTGGGCCGGCCTCCTGCCCGTAGCCAATTTCAGGAAAGGCCTGTTCCCGGAGGTTGATGCCCTAGCAGCCGAAATCCTGTGGGAACTATACAAACCAAAGAGCAGGGCCTGCCTTGCCTGTCCTGTGGCCTGTAAAAAGGAGACGCAAGCCCATATCCCTCTGCCGGAATATGAAACTTTAGGCATGTTCGGCCCCAATAACGAAAACAGCGCCCTGCCATCTATTGTCGAAGTTAACCAGATCTGCAATGACTACGGCCTGGACACCATCAGCGTTGGCGCTACCCTGGCCTGCTATGCGGAGATAAGGGGCGTGAAACTTGAACCGGCTGAGATCTGCGATCTTGTCAAGGACATAGGCGAGGCCAGAGGGTCAGGGGCGGCCCTGGGTGAAGGTTCACTGCGCTATGTCCGGTCGCAAAACCGTAAAGAGGCATCGATGACTATTAAAGGATTAGAACTTCCGGCTTACGACCCGCGTAGGGCCTACGGCCTAGCGCTGGCCTACGGGACATCCAACCGGGGCGCATGTCACCTGGGAGCCTATATGGTTGCCCCGGAAGCACTGCGTAAGCCCAAAGCTATTGAGCCGCGCACCTTCACAGGCAAGCCTTCTTACTTGGCCATATTTCAAGACACTTTTGCCACTGTAGATTCCCTGGTAGTATGTAAGTTTGCTTACTTAGGGGCCGGACAGGAAGAATATGCCAATATACTGACTGCCGTAACCGGCGGAACTTTCGCGGCAGACGATCTCAATAAGATCGGCGAACGGATATGGAATCTGGAAAGACTTTATAATATCCGGGAAGGATTTACAAAAGATGACGATTTCCTGCCCGACCGCTTTTATGAAACACACATGTCGCATGGCTACACAAAGGACGATGAAAATAATCCCCCCTCACCCCCCTTTAGTAAAGGGGGGGTACATCTTATTCCCCCTTTGGAAAAGGGGGACACAGGGGGATTTTCAGGTGAAAAGACGGGCTTAGAGAACGCCTCGGTGGAACATATCGACCGAGTTCATTATGATAAAGCCTTAACAGAATACTACCGGCATAGAGGATGGACCGACGAAGGTGTGCCCGGAGACTATAAGCTCAAGGACTTAGAATTGATGAACCTGTAGCCGCGCGCAGATGGACTTTTTGAGGCCGTAAGGATTGTCCTGGACATGGAAGAGTTAATCAAATACGGAAAGAAAATGGTCGCCCAAAGGCTGGCACATTCGCATTTCGGCAACGTCAGTAAGCGTATCGGGGACCGGATCCTGATAAGCACGACCGGGAGCATGCTTGACGAACTGGAAGGCCAGATCGTGGAGGTCTCCCTTTCCGGGCCATCTTCACTGGATATGATAGCCTCAACAGAACTGGTCGTCCACAGGGATATCTACAAGGGAACCTCGGCCCTCGCTATCTTACATGGCCACTCTGAATTCGCTGTAGTCCTGTCTCTCTTATATCCAGCCGGAACCGAGCTGCGTCCCGAGGATTCAGAAAGCGTTTATCTACTCCACGAAATACCTATTGTTCAGGGAGGCGTGGGGTCCAGAGGGCTGGCCCAAAGCGCAGCCGCGGCCCTGTGCGATCACAAGGCCGTTCTGGTCAGAGGACACGGCGTCTTTGCCCGGGGAAACACGGTCGATGAGGCATTTGTGGTTCTTTCGTCTGTAGAGCACAGCTGCCAGGTCAAGTATTTTACGGACCTATGGAACAAAAAGTGGTAGTCAAAAGACCGCCCTCCCTCCATTCTCTATCCGCTATACGCTACCCGCTATCCGCTGATATAAAACTCAAATCCGCCGTATAATTCAGCTATCAAGATTAAAATCAGCAGATTATGGAGCATCCCTGAACACCGGCAAGATATTAGATGCAAGGCGCCGAGGAGCGACAACTGAGGCGTATGGAGCACTACGTCGCAAGGAGGAGCGACTGAAGGCAACGCCGCAAATGATGTCTTGCCGGTGTTCAGGGAAAACGTTTTCACTTGCCAACCGCATCGTTTTTCATGTAGAGTAAAGCATCCTGACAGACTAATTCTCTCACATGGAACGGCTTATGGCGAAAAAATTCAAAGAAGCATCTATCTCCGAGTTGAGAAGGACCTGTGATCCGGAGACCCTTGGGTTTACCACCACAGACGAAGTACTTACCCTGAAAAATGGCGTTATAGGCCAGGAACGCGCGGTTAATGCCCTGAAGTTCGGCATTAAGATGTCAGACCTGGAATATAATGTTTATATGGCCGGCGCTCCGAATACGGGCATGAGCTATATCGTCAAATCCTTTCTGGAAGATATAGCCGACAAACAGGATGTGCCTCCCGATTGTTGTTATGTGCATAATTTCAAGGAACCGGACAAGCCAATAGCTATAGAACTTCCAGTGGGCGAGGGCAGAGAATTTCAGAAGGATATGGAAGAACTCATCGAAAATCTCAAGATGCAGATACCAGAGGTCTTCGGAAGTGAATACTATCTGACGCGCAAAGAAGAGATTGTTAAGGGATTTAACGCCCGCCGGGCAAAAATCTTTGAAGAACTGGAAGAACGAGCCAGGCAGGAAGGGTTTGCCCTGAATGTAGATCAAGGCGGTATGATGGTCATCCCGGCCAAAGAAGATGGGACACCCCTCGCGCAGGAGGATATCAAGGCCCTTTCTGACGAGCAGAGGGCCAGGCTCCGGGCTAAAAGCGAGGCCCTGCAAAAAGAGATGAACATTGCCGCTCACAAGATACAACAGATGGAAAAGGAATTTCGCGCCGAGTTAAAGGGGTTAGATAGAGACGTAACTCTCCAGGCCGTAGGCCATTTTATCGATGACCTCAAAGAAAAATACAGATCGCATCCGGCCGTAGTCACCTACCTGCAAGATGTACAGGATGACGTGATTAAGCATATAGATGACTTTAAACAAAAGGCCGCGCCTGCCGGGCCGTTCCCAATAGCTTCTCCCGCCCCGTCATTTACGCGCTATGAGGTCAATGTGCTCATAGATAATTCGAAACTTAAAGGGGCCCCGGTGGTCTATTGCACCAATCCCAACTATCCAAACCTCTTTGGGACCATAGAGTACAAGGCCCAATTCGGCGCCCTTTTCACCGACTTTACTATGATCAAGCCCGGCGCCCTGCACCAGGCCAATGGAGGGTATTTAATTATCAAGGTGCTGGATCTTTTGAAGTGGTTTTTTTCCTATGAGGCGCTGAAAAGGACTATAAAAAATAAGGAAATACGCATCGAGGGCCTCGCCGAACAATTTGGTTACATCACAACCAAGACCCTCAAGCCGGAACCTGTCCCGCTGCGGGTAAAAACCATCCTCATCGGTGATCCATATATCTACTACTTACTTTACAATTATGACGAGACATTCAGAGAGTTGTTCAAGGTCAAAGCGCATCTTGATGTGGAAATGGACAATAAACCAGCCAAGCTGGAGCAGTTTATAAGCTGCTTAAAGACCATGGTTTATAAACAAAATCTCAGGCCCCTGCATAAGACCGGCGTGGCCCGCCTCGTCGAATACAGCTCAGAACTGTCCGGCGATAAGAACAAACTGACCCTGGAACTCGCGGAAATCTATGACATAGTCAAGGAAGCCCACTTCTGGGCCACTGAAGATAAAAAAGAGTATATCACGGCTGACCACGTCGAAAAAGCCATCGCTGAGAAGAGATACCGCTCCAATCTCTATGAAGAAAAAATACAAGAAGCCATAGCCAAAGGAACCATAAAAATCCAGACTGACGGCCGCATAAGCGGGCAAGTAAACGGACTTTCAGTATATGACCTCGGCGATTATACGTTCGGAAGGCCGACCCGTATTACCGCTAACGTCTCCATCGGTAAGGAAGGTGTAGTAACCATTGACCGCGAGGCCGAGCTGAGCGGGCGTATCCATACCAAAGGGGTTATGATCCTCGGAGGATACCTTAAAGAAAAATTTGCCCATGACAAACCATTGACTTTATCTGCCACGCTTTGTTTTGAACAAAGCTATGGCCTGGTCGAAGGCGACTCCGCATCCGGGGCAGAACTCTTTGCCTTGCTGTCCAGCCTGGCGGATGTTCCGATCTATCAAGGCATAGCCGTCACCGGGGCAGTAAGCCAAAAAGGGGAAATCTTGCCCGTCGGCGGAGTTACACGAAAAGTCGAAGGTTTTTATGAAGTTTGCAAGGCCCTGGGCCTGACCGGCAAACAGGGGGTAATTATTCCGGAACGAAATCTAAAGGATTTGATGCTGCGAAAAGACGTGGTGGATGCAGTCGGGGAGGGCAAATTCTATATTTATCCCATTTCCACAGTGGAAGAAGGCATCGAGATCCTTACCGGCATCGAAGCCGGCAAGCGGAAAGAAGACGGGACCTATGACGAGGGAACTGTCTTCGGGCGGGTAGATCAAAATCTAAAGAAAATGGCCGAACATGTAAAGGCCTTCATGAAGGAAGAGAAATAATGAGCGGCTATCGGCTCTCAGCAATCAGCAGTCAGCAAAAAAGAGAACTCAAATTTCAGATTTCAACTTTGAAATTAAGAGTGCTGACAGCTAAGAAAAGGAGTATCAGTGCGGCAATATCTGATTGATGAACTGGATAAAGGACAAATCGAACAGATTGTGGAATACCTTCGTGAACATGCCCAATTGTCTTCTGTAGAAGGTCTGTTCTGGGTTGACCTCCCGGATGACCTATTGGTTGAGACACAATACACTCACGGAAATTGCAAGCCGTTTTGTTTCTCTATTGAGGTTTGCGAGGATTGCGTAAAATTCGAGTTTCTCATACGCAGCAAGCAGACTCTTCGCTGCGACTGCATCCAATATGCCAGTAAGGCACAAAGGGATTTTATCCTGGGATTTGCGGAAAAAATGCTGTCAGAAAAGGGCATCAGGGCATAAAACGAATGGGCGGGTATCAAGGCAACATATCCGGATTATCTCCCGGGTGGCTCCTTGGCTGCCTTGGCCGCAGTACAGTAGAAAGGATCCGGCATTTAAGCAATGTTGTGGGCCTTCTCACACGCCTCATCTATATTTTTTTCAAAGAACGTAAGATAGGGCGACGCCTTGTCAGGCAGACTGTCATACAACAAATATATTTTACAGGGGTTCAGTCTCTAGGCATCATAAGCCTCGTGGCCCTTATTTTCGGCTTTTTGGTTATCGTTCAATCCCTGGGCCAACTGACCAGGGTCGGGAGTGAAGAGTTCCTGGGCACATTACTTGTAGCCGTAGTTATACGGGAAATTGGGCCGCTGATGACCACGCTGGTCGTCATACTCCGGTCCGGGATGTCCATGTCGGTAGAGATAGGTTATATGCATGTCCTTAAAGAAATGCGCGCGCTCCGTATGCTGGGAATAGACCCTCTGCACCTTGTGGTTCTGCCCCGTGTCTTGGGAGTAATACTGGCTATCATCTGCCTTTTTGTCTGGTTTGACGCTGTAGCTATTACCGGGGGATACTTATTCGCCTGGATATTCACAGGAACGCCATTTTCTGTCTTACTTCCTTCATTCTATCGGGCTATTACAGGGTTTGATGTCATTATAGGCTTTGTTAAGGCCCTTTTCTTCGGCCTCATTATCTCTCTGGTCTGTACTTACCAGGGCGGTCTGGCTAAAAAGGCTATCACTGAAGTGCCACAGGTCACCGCCCGGGCCGCTGTACAATGTCTGGTGTATTGTTTTGTCCTGAACGTCCTCATATCCACCTTTTTTTACCTGTGATTGGAAAATGGACGCAATTCGCCTCCACATAAATAATGTATGGTATAAAGATAACGGGAAAAATATACTGCAGGGGGTTAACCTAGCCGTACAATATGGCGAAGGGATCGGTCTCTGTGACCCAACCGGCCTGTCCGGCGCTGAGTTGCTCCAAATATGCGCCACTTTGCTGAAACCAACGCAGGGAGAAATCTATCTGGATGGGATACCCGTACCTTTTGACAGGGAAATAGACCTTCTTTCCCTGCGCCGAAAGATTGCTTACGTAGCCGAGGATACGGCCCTGATAAGCAATCTCACCTTATTACAAAACGTATCCCTGGGATGGGCCTACTACGAAAACAGATCACTGCATGATGTCTGGGAAGAAGGGGAAAGACTCTTAACCTATTTCCAGGTCAATGATTATAAAGACCTGCATCCCACAGAGGTTAATGCGGAGATATTTAAACGGGCAGTATGCGCCCGGGAGCTGGCCAAAAAACCTATCCTGATACTATTGGACAGAATAATCGATACCCTTTCTACAGAAGGACAGACCCTGCTTATATCCTATGCGGGAAAATGCCTGCAGGAGATGGGCAGCTCCCTGCTGGTCGCCTCCACAAGCGCTGCCTCATTCGCCTCCCTGTCCGCATTCATCGGTCGCTCATATACCCTGGAAGAGGGGAGGCTGGCCGGAGAAAATCCTGGCTCGGAGAGGGTAATGTAAAAACTTTCGTGAAAAACAACCACAGAGGGGTTTACGTAAGTTCCAAATGACAAAAGTAGGGGTCATTAGTCAATAGTCATTTGTCACTGGTAAAAGGGGGCTATATTTCCCCAACTTAACCAATGACCAGTGACGAGTGACGTTTTGAGCTTTGGCATTTGGCATTGATTTTAACTTTGAACTTTCAACTTTGAACTCATTAGTACGTTATAGTTTCTCTGTGTACTCTGCGGTTAGGTTTTGATAATATCCAGGAGGGAACAGCATCCGATTATGGAAATGAAGTTTAGCATAATGGAAAAGATGGTGGGTGCTTTGCTCATCCTTACCATCATCGTAGTAACCGGAAGCGTAATCGTCATCGGCCGCGGTAAGGCCTGGTTTAGGGATTATGGCATCTATAATATTGTCTTTGATGAGGGCTACAATCTCAGGGAAGGGGCCACCGTCAAGATATTTAATACTGATGTGGGGCGGGTGACTTCGTTAGAGATCACCCCGCAAAACAAGGTAGGAGTCACCATCAAAATCCTGAGGGGATACTCAAAATTGATCAGGCGGGACTCGGTAGCGGTCGTAGCCAGTCCCACCTTCATTGGCAGCGAATATATATCCATATCCGCCGGTTCGCCGGAGTCACCCCTTATATCTGAAGAGGGAACCATCCCCTCAAAGAGGAAAAAATCTCTCAGTGATTATGCTGAAGAGTTTCACCTGGAAGAAAAATTCAATGCCCTTACCCGGATACTATACAGTCTCGAGGAGACTATGGATCAGATCAAGGACCCGGAAGGCCCGTTATTGGGTACGCTATGGGACCTGCGGGCCATAACCAATGATATAAAAAGGGGCCAGGGGCTGGGTAACGTACTGGTAAAAAATGACCTTTATGAGCAACTGGACCGGCAGATGGCCCACCTGGAGGCCACATTGGCTAACGCCGAGAAAACATCGCAAGGCTTAGAGCAGGCCGCCCGGGTCCTGCCGGAAGCCATGCAAGAAATGAGAAAAATCCTGCATGATATAAAAACCGCCAGCCGTGATGCGCCGGCCATTGCCCAGGGAGCGCGTGAGAATTTACAGAAACTGGACCAGATACTGGAATCCGCCAAACGTAGTCCGCTCATTAAAGGCGGCATCCTCCCGAAAGAAAAGGGAATTATTCAGCCGGATACAAGAGGAGTAAGATAAATGCGCCGCTGTCTTCTGATAATAGCCTGCATACTGTTAATGTTATCCGGCCTCTCAGGCTGTGCAGGCGCGCCGCCGAAGCCCATAGAATTAGAAAAAGAAAAGGCGCTGGATTATGCCAATCAGGGATTACGCTGGTTTAAAAAGGGTTGTTATAGCCGGGCCTTGTCCTTATTTGAAGATTCCCTGCGAATTAACCAGTCCACAGACAACCTTCCCGGCATGGCTTATGACTATAACAATATCGGCATACTGGCCCTGAATACCGGCAAGCTCCATGAGGCTAGAGAATTCTTTACCCTGGCCGCCCGCATTCAGCGTAATCTGGATAACGAAGCAGGGCTATCTCTCAGTCTAAGCAATCTGGCTGCGGTTGACCTGAAGGCGGAAAATCCAGGCCAGGCCGAAAGACACCTGGAAGAGGCTTTTCAGGCGGCAACCCGCGGCAAGGATGATGTCCAGCAAGCATTTGTCCTCAATCTTATGGGACACCTATATTGGCAAAAAGGTCTTCTTCCCATGGCGAATGATTATGTATCGAAAGCCATAGCCATCTATGAGGCCGGGGATAATAAATCTGGGATGGCTTCAGCCTGCCATAATCTGGGCCTTATACGCATGTCTGAGGGAAATTATATGGAGGCCCAACCCCTATGGGGAAAGGCCCTGGAACTTGACCAGGAAACCCTCGATTATCCCGGTATCGCTGCTGATCTGGAGATGCTGGCCAGGTTAACCCTAAAACAGGAAAGGTGGTCTGAGGCCGCTGAATATGCCTGGAGGGCCTTCAACGTCTGTTATAATATCGGACATAAGGAAAAGGCCTCGCTTGTGCTTGAAATACTAAAAAGGGCCGATGAAGCCGGAAATCTCAAATCTCCTATAGCCGATCTTGAAGAAAAACTTAAAGAGATGTCATCTCCTGAATTCGATCTGCCCTGCCAATAGTACCCCGTTCTCACCGCAAAGGCGCAAAGCACGCAGAGAAAACTATTTTTCTAACTCATTCATTATCTCTGCGTTCTTTGCGTGAACATTATGAATTCTTCTTAAACCACTTAAGCTGCCGGCAGAGGCCGCGGATGAGTTGAGTCTCCCGTGAGAGAAGTTTGACGCGGGAAAGAAAGGCCCGCACTTGGTTAAGGCCATACTCCTGCTCCCCAGATTTAAGAAAACCAATCGTGAGCAGCGCCTCCTGAAGATCCGCATACATCCCCTCCAGCTCTGCAGAAGTCGCCAGATGCGGTGTAATACGATCCCGAGAAGTGGCTTCCATACGGGCCATGAGTATCTCGTAACACACAATCATGACGGCTTGGGCCAGGTTAAGCGAAGCAAAATTGGCTGTAGGTATGGTGGTCACAATATGACAGTATCTCAGCTCCTCGTTGCTCAGGCCCGTGTTCTCCGGGCCAAAAAGGAGGGCTACGCGATTATTTTGAGAAATGTCTACGATACGACCGGCCAGTTCCCGCGGCGTCTCCAAGGCCTGCCGATGTCTGCCCAGCCTGGCCGTAGTCCCGACTATATAGTGAAAAGGGGCCAGGGCCACGTCCAGGTTGTCATGGATCTCCATATCTTCAATCAGGCCCGCCGCTTCATGCGTAGCCATCTTAAGCATCTTTTCTCTATCCGGATTGGCCGGACTCACCACCGTTATCTTAGAGATGCCCATGTTCAGAGCACAGCGCGCTGCCGCCCCGATATTCTCCGGATAACGTGGCTTATGTAAAACAATGGCCAGGTTGACAAGATTAGCTTTGATGGTTTCCACGCTAATAACCTACGATACAAAATCCAGGCAGCTATTTTTTTGATTCCCTCAGGTCAGAAATTCCCCTGGATGTGTACTTCATAACCAGAATAAGATTGATATGCCGGCGCGAGATATCGACCCTGGCCACCTGGACCCGAACAAAGTCCCCTATCTGAAAAATCTGCTTTTTTCTTCTACCCACCAGACGATGGTGTTTTTCTTCGTAATAATAGTAATCATCGGCCATGTCCACGAGGCGTACCACACCTTCTACAAAAATCTCCCGCAGTTCCACAAAAAATCCGAAGGCCGTAACCGCCGAGATGATGCCGTCATACTCCTCTCCGATTTTATCCGCCATAAACCGGGTGCGCAGACGATCCACCATTTCGCGTTCCGCCTCCATGGCCAGACGTTCCTGCGTTGAGATATACTGGCCTATCTCGGATAGTTGTTCGAAGGTATAAAGTGGCCCGGTACTGCCTTCTAACGCATGGTGTAAGATGCGGTGTACAATCAAGTCGGCATAGCGGCGAATGGGAGAGGTAAAATGGGTGTAGTGGGCTGAGGCTAAACCAAAATGCCCGCGGTTCTCAGCCGCATAAACCGCCTGTTTCATGGAACGCAGGAGTAGCGTGTTAACCACATATTCGCCCGGCGCGCCTTCTACCAGACCGAGCACCTGTTGAAACCAGTGCGGAGTCATCTTTTCTGGAAACGTAATAGGCAACCCCAGAGAATAGGCAAAATTGAGAAAATTGTGAACTTTTGCTGCCTCAGGCTCCTCGTGTATGCGATAGAGACAAGGGATATCTCTCTCGGAGATATGCTCGGCCACGGCCTCGTTGGCCGCTATCATAAATTCCTCTATGATCTGGTGGGCCAGGTTTCTTTCCCGGCGCACGATGTCCTCCAGGGTTCCTTGCACGCCAAGTATTATGGCCGGTTCAGGGAGATCAAAATCAATACTGCCGCGCCGTCGTCTATTCCCGGCGATTTTCTGACCCAACTCAGCCATCCATTCCAATGATTTAACCATCGGCCTGTATTTTTGGCGCAGGCTTCTGTCCTTATCCACCAGGATGCCTTTGACCTCTGTATAGGTTAAACGGGCGTCACTTCGGATGACGCTTTTGTAAAAACGGCGTTCCCTCATCTTCCCCTGGCGGTCAAAATGCAGAAAGACGGTAAAGGCCAGTCGCTCCACCTGGGGCCTCAAGCTGCCTAAATAGTCTGAAAGGCTGGGTGGAAACATGGGAACGACAAAATTAGGGAAATAGACACTGTTACTACGCTTATAGGCATCTTCGTCCAAAGGACTTCCTGCCGGCACATAATGGCTGATATCGGCAATGGAGACATAGAGATTATAACCCTGGCGATCCTTCTCTATAGATACGGCATCGTCAAAATCTTTGGCCTGCTCTCCATCAATGGTCACGGTAAGGATACCCCGCAGGTCCTCCCGGCCCCTTACCATTTTGGATGTAACCTCGGAAGGCAGACGCCGCGCCTGCTCCTCTGCCTCAGGGCTGAAGTCCTGAATAAGGCCGTGCTTGAAAATGACCATCTGCGTCTGTACGGCTATATCATCAGGGTCGCCAAGCACTTTTATTATCCGGCCTTCAGGGTTTCGCCTTCCTGGAGGGAAATTCGTTATCTCCGCTACCACCACCTCATCCGAACAGGCGCCGACGGTCTCCCGTGAAGAGATGACAACTTCAAACGGAAATCGTTCATCCTCAGGTATTACGTAGGAGGCTCCCCGTCCCCTGGTGAAGGCCCCAACGATATATTTGGCTTTCCTCTCCAGGATACGGATGACTCTCCCCTCCGGCCGGCGACCTCTCAGTCCATGTTCCAGGCGTACCATTACCCGATCGCCGTGGATGGCATCCTTTATCTCCCGTCCCGGTATAAATACGTCTTCTATATCTTTTGCTTCCGGGATCACAAAGCCAAAACCACCCGTGTTGATCTGCAGACGTCCCGTAACCAGGTTCATACGTTCCGGGAGACCATAGCGGCCCTCTTTAAGTAGTATAAGATCACCGGCTTCCCCCATCCGGATTATCATGTCCTTTACCAACTTTTTGTCCCGTGGCGCAGGGCTTAAAATATGCAAAATATCACACATAAAAAGAGGCCGCCCTGCCTTGCGCATGGCGGCCAGTACATCCGCGGGCTGGATTGCCCTTTCTTTTGTTTCCCTGGTTATTCTTCTGGGCATATGGATACCTTTTTAATATTCCCAAGGCCAAAATCACATTTGCTTTATAGACGGCTATGTTGCGTTACTTCCTCTTCGCATCATCTCTTCCGCCCTGGCCAGCTCTGCCATGCTGTTTATCCCCATAACCTCATCCTGCCGATCCGTAATAACGCTGATAACCCTGTGGCCCATCTCTTTAATCAGGTGCACAGCGTCGGTTAAATAATATTCTCCCTGCACATTATCTCTTCCTGCCCTTCTCAAGGCATCGATAAGCACTGGAAATTTAGCGCAATATATCCCGGTATTCACTTCACATATCAATTTCTCATCCGGCATAGCATCTTTATCTTCAACGATCCTTAAGATATTGCCCTTGCCGTCCTTGATCACCCGGCCATAATGCCCGGGGTCATCTACAATCGTCGTCAGGACAGATAATGCCGCTTTCCGGGCTATATGTTGTTGTATAAGCCCCCTCACTGTCTCCGGCCTCAAAAACGGCACATCGCCACAGAGAATAACCACGTCTCCACTATAACCGGAAAGGTCACTAGCTGCGCATAACACCGCATGTCCGGTTCCTAATTGCTCATGCTGTAAGATAAACTTAATCGACCGGTCACAAAAAGCCTCCTGCACCGCCTTGCTCTGATACCCGACAATTACATATATACCCAACGATTCAAGCCTTTCAGCCGTATCCAGCACATAGGCCAGCATCGGCCGGCCCATAATCTCGTGTAACACCTTGGCCCGGGAAGATTTCATGCGCGTCCCTTTGCCCGCGGCAAGGATTATGAACTTAAATGACACCCTTTCCTTAACAAGCACAGAAGCTATACCTTTCACAACCATATATTATAGGCAACATCACTGGTCATTAGTCATCGGTCATTGATTAGCGCTCAACCGGAAACTACCATTTTCGGTCGTGCCACAGGCCGATTCGCCGGGGCGAACTTCACGCTTTCAGCGACCAGCAGTTAGCTGTCAGTCGGTGAACGGTCAACAGTGAACCAGTGAACAGTAGGCCAGCTTCATGCTGATAGTTGAGTGCTGATCGCTTTTACCAGTGACAACTGACGTTCATTATAGAGATTCCAAAAGAAAAGGGCAAGCCCTCGCTTGCCCTTTTACATTCAAACCTATTCTCAGCCTTTTTCCTTAGGCCATAGTTATTTTGCCTTCTCAGCTATCTTTAGCCGCCATATCGCCCTCTGCAAAGCAGCCTCGGCACGCACCACATCAATAGTTTCCCTCTTCGCGGCTGCTGCCTGTAATCTCTGCTCGGCTCTCTCTTTGGCCTTCAGTGCCCGTGCTACATCAACCTCATGCGCCTTCTCGGCAGAGGTTACGAGAAAAGTGGCACGATCAGCAACTATCTCCGCGAATCCGCCGCTTACAATCGCATATTCCGTCTTATTGCCTACCTTATAACGTAACTCGCCTAACTTAATAGCCGTCAGATACGCCGCATGGTTTGGCAGTGCCCCAAATTCACCCCATTCTCCTGGGGCTACCACCATATCCACCTCTTCGCTGACCACCATCCGGCTCGGTGTAGTTACCTCAAGCAATAACTTATCAGCCATCTTTTTTTGCTCCGTACCTTTCTGTCGCTAAACCAAATGATTTGTCAACTACCTAGGCAGCGGCCATCTTCTTCGCCTTTTCTCTGGCCTCTTCGATACCGCCAACCATATAGAAGGCCTGCTCCGGCAGATCGTCATGCTTACCTTCGATGATCTCCTTAAAGCCTCGGACTGTCTCTTCCACCTTCACAAATTTACCCGCCATGCCGGTGAACGTCTCGGCCACATGGAACGGTTGCGACAGGAATCTCTGAATCCTACGAGCCCTACCAACGGTGATCTTGTCCTCATCCGACAGCTCATCCATACCCAGGATAGCGATGATATCCTGGAGATCCTTGTATTTCTGAAGTATCACCTGAACCGTTCGCGCTACGTAGTAGTGATCCGCACCCACGACATTAGGATCCAGGATTCTTGACGTTGAGTCGAGCGGATCCACCGCGGGATAGATCCCGAGCTCCGCAATCGGCCTCGACAAAACCACGGTGCCATCAAGGTGCGCAAAGGTGGTAGCCGGAGCCGGGTCAGTCAGGTCGTCTGCCGGTACGTAAACACACTGCACAGCTGTGATGGAGCCCTTGGTGGTGGAGGTAATACGCTCCTGCAATTCACCGAGGTCAGTGCCCAGAGTCGGCTGGTAACCAACTGCGCTCGGAATACGCCCGAGCAGCGCCGAAACCTCAGCCCCGGCCTGCGTGAACCGGAAGATATTATCGATGAAAACAAGCACGTCCTGACCTTCCACGTCCCGGAAGTACTCGGCAGCCGCCAGCCCGGTCAGGGCCACCCGGGCCCGAGCCCCAGGAGGCTCAGTCATCTGCCCGTAGATCAGACACGCCTTGGGTAGAACGCCCGACTCTTTCATCTCCAGGTAGAGGTCGTTCCCTTCACGGGTCCTCTCGCCCACGCCGCAGAATACCGAGATACCACCATGGTGCAAAGCAATGTTATGGACCATCTCCAACATAACAACCGTCTTACCAACACCAGCACCACCAAACATCCCCATCTTACCGCCACGGGGAAAGGGCACCAGCAGGTCAATAACTTTTACCCCGGTCTCGAGGACCTTTACCGTGGTATCCTGCTCGATGAACGTTGGCGCCGCCCGGTGAATAGGCATCATATGCTCCGACACAAGCGGGCCCAGACCATCTACCGGATTACCAATCACGTTCATAATGCGCCCCAAGGCCTTAGGGCCGACCGGCACCATAATCGGCGCTCCCGTATCCCGCGCCGGCATCCCCCGCATCAGGCCATCTGTTGTGTCCATCGAGATACACCGCACCATATTATCCCCAAGGTGCTGTGCCACCTCCACAACTAGATTTTCCGGCTGATCACTGATAGCCACGTTAGTAATCCTGATCGCATTCATAATGGCCGGCAATTGTCCCGGCTCAAATTCCACATCCAGTACGTTTCCAATGACCTGAGCTATCTTTCCTGTAGCACCACCTGTATGCTCTGCACTCATCGGTGTCTATTCCTCCTCATTATTCAATATTATTCTATTTCTTCAGCGCCTCGGCCCCGCCGACAATGTCCATCAATTCTCTCGTAATGGCGGCCTGCCGCGCCTTGTTATACATCAGGCTCAAGCTCCGGATCAAATCCTTACAGTTACGCGAAGCGTTGTCCATGGCTGTCATCCGGGCGGCGTGCTCGCTGGCTGACGTCTCCAGCATGGCATTGTACACCTGCACGTTCACGTGTGTAGGTAAAAGACTGCTGATAAGCTGTTCCGGTGAGGGCTCATATAAATATTCCCGCGCAGTGCCGGCCGCTTCTCCTGCCCCTCCAAGTTCTTCCGGACTTATAGGGAGGAGCTTCCTGGTGACCGGCTTTTGGATAGCCACACTGATAAAATGCGCAGAAACCACATACACTTCATCAGACTCACCCCTAATAAATCTACTTGCCAGATCCTGGGCGATTGTTATGGCATTCGACATGTCAAACCGGCCCATAACGTCGATATATGAGGCCCTCATGTTCGTCTCACGACGTCGGAAGTAGTCTCGGCCTTTTCGACCGAGACAAACGAGTGAGGTCCCTACCCCTTCCGCCCCCTTTGCCCGCAGGAACTTTTCGGCTACATTATTCAAATTTACGTTGAAACTGCCACACAACCCCCGGTCTGCGGTAACCAGCAGGAGTTCAATATTCTTTACCTCGCGCTGTTCCAAAAGAGGCGAGGCATCAACATTCAGGTGCGCGGATAGACTCCCTATGACCTCAGCAAATTTGCTGGCATAGGGCCTGAAGTTCTCCATTTTCGACTGTGCCCCGCGCAGTTTGGCCGCCGCCACCATGTTCATGGCCTTGGTAATCTGCTGGGTCTTTTTTACTGCCCCAATTTTCCGTAAGACATCTTTTAGCGTAGCCATCGGTAACCACTCTTATCTCATGAAATTGATGTTAAAGTCTTTATTACCCCTACAAGCCCTTGGAGGCCTTGAAGGCGCCCCGATACTCGTCAAGGGCCTTCCTCATCTTTGCCTCCAGGCTATCGTCTATGGTCTTCTTTTCCCTTAATTCTTTAAAAACATCAGGGTGTTTGCTTTCGATAAATGGGTAGAGCCCGTCCTCATAAGCCCTCAATGCATCTATAGGATGCTCATCCAGATATCCCCTTGCACCGGCAAAGAGAATAGTGATCTCTTTCTCCATAGGCAGGGGCTGGTACTGCGGCTGTTTGAGGATTTCTACCAAGCGGGCACCCCGATTGAGCTGCGCCTGCGTGGACTTGTCAAGGTCGCTACCGAACCCGGCGAAGGCCGCCAACTCTCGATACTGGGCCAGATCTAATCGAAGCGTACCGGCAACCTGTTTCATGGCCTTGACCTGCGCCGCCCCACCCACGCGGGAGACGGACAGACCAACGTTAATCGCCGGCCTGACACCTGCGAAAAACAGTGCGGGTTCAAGATAGATCTGACCATCAGTAATGGAAATAACGTTGGTTGGGATATAGGCAGAGACGTCGCCGGCCTGGGTCTCAATAATAGGTAACGCCGTCAATGAACCACCCCCCAGTGCATCATTCACCTTGGCGGCCCTCTCTAATAATCGGGAATGGTTATAGAAGATATCACCCGGATAGGCCTCGCGCCCTGGAGGCCGCCTGAGCAGCAGTGAAAGCTGCCGATAGGCTACAGCCTGCTTGGAAAGGTCGTCATAGATAATCAAGGCATGCCGCCCGGTATCACGGAAATACTCACCCATGGTACAACCGGCAAATGCAGCCACGTACTGCAACGGCGCGGGGTCACTGGCACAAGCGGCCACGATCGTCGTATACTCCATGGCCCCGTGACGCCGCAACGCCTCGGCAACCAATGCCACGGTTGATTTCTTCTGGCCGACCGCGACATAGATGCAGAAGACGTCCAGGCCTTTTTGGTTAATAATGGCATCCACACCAATGGCAGTTTTTCCGATCTGTCGGTCGCCGATGATGAGTTCTCGTTGTCCTCGACCCACCGGCGTCATAGCGTCGATAGCCTTAAGCCCCGTGTACATGGGCTCCTTAACCGGCTGCCGGGCAATAACACCAGGGGCGATCATCTCTATCCGGCGCGTCTCCTTGACCTCAATTGGCCCCTTACCATCCAAGGGACTTCCAAGGCCATCGACTACACGTCCTACAACGGACTCACCCACCGGCACCTCGGCGATGCGGCCCGTACGTTTGACGACGTCGCCCTCTTTGATGTGCTCCACGTCTCCCATGACAGCACAGCCCACGTTATCCTCTTCCAGATTAAGAGCAACACCCATAATGCCACCCGGAAATTCCAGAAGCTCCATGGCTTGGCAATTCTCGACCCCATGGACACGGGCAATACCATCACCTACAGATAGGACAATGCCTGTCTCCTTGAGGTCAATCTTTTTCTCATACTCTTTAATCTGGCCCTTAATAATCTGACTAACTTCTTCGGCTCGTATCTGCATTATGATACCTCACCCCTCTTTAAAATTTCTTTTATATCCCGTAATTGAGTTCTTACACTCCCATCCCAAACCATGTCTCCCGCTCTCACCACCAGTCCCCCTATAATAGAGGGATCCTCTTCTGTATTAAGGATAACCTTTTTGCCGGTGACCTTTTCCAATGCCTTTTGGACGCTCTGTTTTACATCCTCAGCCAGGGAAATAGCAGCCGTAACCACCGCCCTTTTAACCCCCATAAATTCATCGGTTAACTTCTGATGCAGCACGGCAATGTCAGGAACAGAAAGTATACGCCTTTTTTCCACCAGAAGCTTCATGAAGTTGCTCATGATAGGGCTGAGTTTGAGAGTTACGGCCAGATCACTCATCAATCTGGCCTTAATATCAGTAGGATAGACCGGATTGGTTAAGGCATCTCTTAATTCAGGAGATCCCTGTAGGATCTGCGCAAAGCCATTTAACTCCTGCTGATAAGCCTCCAGCTTATCCTCCTCTTTGCCAACCACAAAAAGTGCCTTGGCGTATCTTTTGGCAACTATCTTACTGATCAATTTGTATGCACCACCTTCGCAATATATTCGTCGATCAATTTCTTGTGATCTGATTCATTAAGATTCTTCTTAATTAGATCTTCAGCCAGCTTAACTGAAAGCTCGGCTGCTTCAGCACTTAAGACCAGCTTAGCCCGCTTCATCTCTTGCTCCACCGCAAATTGAGCCTGTTTCTTTATTGATTCAGCAGTCTTCTCGGCATCTTCGATGATCCGCTTTTTCTCGGCCTCACCCTGCTCAATATATTCTTGAATTACTTTTTTGGCCTCCTGCTCGATGGTCGAAAGTTTTCTCTCGTACTCAGCATACCTCTTTTCTGCCTCAGACTTTTTTACATCCAGATCATCAAAGTTATCCTTAATCGAGGCTTGCCGACCGGAAAGGAGATTGCTTACAGGCTTTTTAAGTACCTTAAAGAGCACGGCAGCCAGAATTGTAAAATTCATAGTCCGCCAGACAAGATCCCACCATAGCACACTACTGTATCCATGCCCCTCACCATGCCCTGAGGCAAATACCGTCGTATAGTACAGTAAAACCGATATAATCGTTAGAGCCTGTGCGGCGATCACTATAAAAAACCGCTTACCATTACTCTGATCACCCATCAAATACTCCTCCCCAAAATCTTGGCCGCTATGTCAGAAGCAAACCCCGATACCTGCCCTTTCAGTTCCTCTTTCGCCTTGTTAGCGTCCTGGTCAATCTGCGACAACATCTGGGACTTAGATGCCTCGGCCTCACTACGGGTCTTGGAAATAATCTGTTTCTCCTCGCCAAGGCCCTCATTTTTTAAGTTTTCCTTTTCCTTGTTCCCTCGCTCGTGAGCCCCGCTCATTTTAACCTTAAAGTCTTCAAGCCTCTGGCTGGCGTTCTTAATAAGCCCCTCTATCTCACGCTCCAGGCCCGACACCTTCTCTTTTCTCTCTGTTATAATTTTACGCAAGGGCCGATAAAGGATGAGATTCAGGATAACCATCAGGGCCAGGAAATTAGCCAACTGTATCAACAAGGTAATATCTATATCCAGCATCCGTTTACCCCTCACTTAAAGGAAGTTTCAGCTTATAAAAAAGGAATCATCATGATTAGTGAATAGCAATTCAGCAGACTAGAAAGGCTTTTACATGATTTAACACCCCGTGTCAATGTTTTTTTACTATGTTTTTAAAAACTATTTGGGCATAATTATGGGACAAACGAGGCAAGTCAAAATCTGAAGCGGGTTTTTTAAATAATCTCCGGACATCAAGGCTCGGATTACGGGCCTTTTTGCAACATAAACCGCCGCATACGGATGTTAAGAAGCAGGCCGATACCGGTCAGGGTAGTGATGGCTGAAGAACCACCATAACTGATCAAGGGAAGAGGGACTCCGACCACAGGCATCAGGCCAAGAACCATGCCCACATTTACCACTAAATGCCAGAATATCATGGCCAATATACCAAACGCCAAAAAGGTGCCGAACTTTTCCTTTGAACGGATAGCGACCTGCAAGGCCAACAGGATAAGCAAAAAATAAAGAATAATCAGCAGAATCGATCCCATGAAACCCCACTCTTCCGCAAAGACGGAAAAGGCAAAATCAGTATGCTGCTCGGGAAGAAAATCGAGTTTGCTTTGTGATCCCGCTAAATAACCCTTTCCCAATATCTTGCCGGACCCCACCGCTATCTTAGACTGAAGGGCATGATAACCAGATCCCAGGGGGTCTCTTTCCGGCCAGAGAAAAGATTCCACCCTCTTTTTTTGATAATCCTTTAATAAAGACCAGATGAACGGCACAGAGGTCAGCCCAAAACCCAGCAAGGTCAAAAATGCGCCCCATTTTATACCTACAAAAAGGACCATTGACGCCAGTATAAACAGGAGTAAAAGGCTCGTCCCTAAATCCGGCTCCTTAACGATAAGAATAAAGGGGAGCAAAACAATACCCGCCGGCGCCAGGAGGTCACTTAGTCCATAGCCCTTTTTAACATCCTTGTGATAAAAATAACTGGCCAGCGCAATAACCGTCGCCAACTTGGCCAGCTCTGATGGTTGAAAAACCAGGGAGCCGAAACCTAGCCACCTTTGAGAGCCGGAAACTGTCTTCCCAACAAACAATACGGCCACCAAGGTTATTATAGAACCCGCATATATGTAAGGAGCCCACTCAGCTATCCGCCGGTAATCAAAAGATAGAACGACAATCATAATGACCCCGGACAGGCCCAGCCAATAAAGCTGCCTTAGATAAACTGTAGTTGCAGAACCAGTAGCAGAATAACCGGCGCTATA
This sequence comes from Desulfovibrionales bacterium, assembly GCA_028715605.1. Taxonomy (NCBI): domain Bacteria; kingdom Pseudomonadati; phylum Thermodesulfobacteriota; class Desulfovibrionia; order Desulfovibrionales; species Desulfovibrionales bacterium. Next base: position 62,849 of record JAQURM010000004.1, on the reverse strand, counting down.
AAGATTCAAAACTCCTAACATTGATAAAAGTAGCACTACCCCAAGTAATGGCCAATCAAAGTTGGTTATATACCTCCTATCTATCATTTGCACCCCCTGTGCGAACCAAGGTCGCCTCCGGGCTGGACTTTTTGCTAAAATATTCTTCCAAAACCGCTCTGGCTACGGGAGCAGCTATTGAACCACCATGCCCGCTATGTTCAACTAAAACCGCGATTGCTATCTCAGGGTCCTCCACCGGGGCAAAGGCCACAAACCAGGCATGGTCCCGATACTTATAAGGTATGGCGTTTACGTTCTTCTCACGGTAGGCGGGCAAACGAACCACTTGGGCCGTCCCGGTCTTGCCTCCGACCATAACTGTGCTGAGCCGGCACGCCCCCCCCGTACCGTGCGGCTCATTTACCACCCCGGCCAGGCCATCCCGTATTATTTCCAGGTTACGTTGGGAAACCGGGACCTTACTATCTATTATGGGCTTAAACTGTTTTATTATCTTGCCGTCAAGACTAACGATTTTTTCCACAAACTGGGGACGATAAAGCACTCCCCCATTGGCCACAGCAGAGATCACACGCAGCATCTGGAGAGGAGTGACCAGATCAAAACCCTGGCCGATGGCTATAGAAATCGTCTCCCCCTCCTGCCAGGGCACCTTAAATCGTTTTAATTTCCATTCGGGAGTAGGCACCAGTCCTGACTTTTCATGCTCCAATTCTACCTTGGCAGGTGATCCCAGACCAAAACCTTGCGCGTAGCGTGCCAGACGTTTTACTCCCAGTCTTCTCCCCATTTCATAGAAATAAAAGTCGCATGACCGCACAATACCTTTATGCATAGCCACGCTGCCATGTCCTTTTTCCTCCCAACACCTATAGACCCGGTTGCCAAAAGGATAATAGCCGCTGCAATATAGTGGAGCGGTAGGATCAATGACCTTCTCTTCCAGCGCGGCCGCCATGGTTATAATCTTATAAGTAGAACCCGGGGGATATTGCCCTTGAATAACCTTATCCGGCAAGGGCCGCAAAGGATCATTTACCAGACCTGACCACTCTTTCCGACTTAATCCGTGGAGAAAGGCTTCCAAATCAATATTAGGACAGCTCGCCCAAGTCAGTATCTTTCCATTTCTGGGATCCATGGCTACGACTGCCCCTGAGCGACCAGCCATAGCATCTTCAGCCACCCTTTGCAGGTCGGCGTCCAGGGTGAGATGGATATTATTCCCGGAAACGGGTGGGATATCTCCATAAACACTTATCACCCGGCCGGCGGCATCGACCTCTACCTGCCTGCCGCCGCCTATACCCGCCAAATCCGCCTGATAAACCTTCTCCAGGCCGCATCGCCCAACGAATTCACCCAACCTGACGTTCTTAAATAATTCGCCCTTCAATTCCTTTTCATTTATTTCTCCCAGGTAACCAAACAAGTGTGCGGCCATATTCCCATAAACATAGTTTCTCTTAGGTTCAATCTCTATGGTTACGCCGGGCATCTCAAACCTGTGCATCTCTACCAAGGCCACGGTATCTGCATCCACATCTTCACATAAGCGTATAGGCATATAACGGGGCATATTCTTCGCCGCCACCACCTTTTCCCATAGTGAGGCCGGACTTTTCTTCAAAAGGGAGCTCAACCGGTTAAGCAGCTTATTTATGTCTTTTACGTCTTCACGAACCAGGGATATGCTGAAAGACGGCCGACTTTGCACCAGCACCTGCCCATGCCGATCCAGGATATCTCCCCGTGGACCCGGCATGTATTGGATACGGAGGCAATTTCTCTCCGAGCGTTTGAGGTATTCGTCACCTTTTATGATCTGGAGATACCAGAGGCGGGCAAAAAAAACGGCAAAAACGACTATGACGAATACTGTAATCCGGTCAAATCTCCTGTGGTATTCCTCGATTTCTGCCGGATCAAATGCCCTTATGCGTAGATCTCTTTTTGAACCTGTCTGCCTCACAATAGACCACTTATCCGGTAAGACTCAAAAATCATAACCACTTAATAAATCCTAGCGCGAGACCTCACGTGCTTCCCGTAACCCAAACAACCGGTCAAAATAATCGTAACAAATGAAAAAGATAGGGCTTAACAGAGATGTCAGGAGACTTTGAAGAAATACCATCCAAACGTGATGCCACCAAATTACTCCATCCATGAATACCAAATCCAAAACCAGCAGGCCTAAGTTAGCCAAAAAACTTACGGAAAAAATAATAGCCATTTGATAATAGATATTTTTTACGATCAGATTATGTGAGATAACCTTTACTAATAAAAAAAGTATGGCATAAACGAGTACATGCATGCCCAAGGCGCTGCCTGCAAATGTATCCACCAATATACCTAAAGAAAAAACCAACAAACCGCTCTGGATCCCATTTAGGTAAAGTGAGACATATATAATTAAGAGGGGCAACCCGTCAATTTTAAGTTTCCATAAAGGCAGATGATAGAATAGAGTCGTTTCCAGGATCAATAATACGCAACCCAGTAAAAATAAAAAAAACATATTCGGTCACTTTATCCCATGCAACTATTTAGCCACTAGGGCGCCAAGATAGATAATCCTCTTAATCCTCACTTAGCCTTCGTGTCTCGGTGACTTTGTGGCGCCAGATCCTATTCCATTATAGAGCTTTTTTCTAAAACAACCAATGCTTCCTCTATATCAGAAATATTAACACAGGGGACCACTTCGATATGTTGAAATAATCCCGGACGAGAACTCCTGGCCTTAATAACCCTCCCGACAGGCAACCCCTTCGGGAATATACCCCCCACCCCGGAAGAAATTACTATATCCCCGGGGTTAACATCGTCACGAATGCCGACGTAATCTAAATAACAGACTCCACCGGATTCTCCCTTGAGCACTCCCCTTACCCTGCTTCTCTGCACAATGGCATCGACAGCGCTGTTCCGGTCTGTAATCAGTAAAACCTTTGCATAGTGCAGGGAGACACTTATAATCTGGCCAACAACGCCATCGGCAGCTATAACCGCCATCCCTCTTTGAAGTCCATCGTCAGAGCCACGGTTAATAATCATGGTATTAAACCAGACCGTGGGGTCGTACCCAACAACCTCTGCCGACAAAAGGGGCAGGGGCACCGTCTCTTTAAAATTTAACAGTTTCTTGAACCGGATATTGGCAATAATGGCTTCACGATACTCATTGTTTTTACTGCGCAGCCGTTCGATTTCCTTTCTCAACAATCTATTTTCCTTTTGCACGCCAACCAAGTAGATATAATCATGCCCAAAAGCAGCAATTCCCCTCTGAATGAAGAGGATCCCTTTCTGGATGGGAGCAAACAACTCTACACCAACCTTCTGCCAGGGGCCAAAATCTCTGTTTTTCCCTATACTGGAAACAAGGAGTACGAAAAGGATAACAGCCAACAGACCGGTTAAGATAAAAATTTTCAGACGATTAAGAGGTCTTTCCTTTTTTCGCATCAAGACATCCGTACTACTGTATAGCGATCTCTTTCAGGATACCGATATTGTCCAGAATTTTTCCAGATCCCAGCACTACGGATGAAAGAGGGTCATCAGCAATAATAATAGGCAACCCGGTTTCTTCTCTTAATAATTTATCCAGATTACGCAGAAGAGCGCCTCCACCTGTAAGAACTATCCCCTTATCAACAATATCTGCTGCCAGCTCGGGAGGTGTTTGTTCCAAAGCGACCTTCACCGTCTCCACTATAGCATCTACCTGTTCGGTTATGGCCTCCCGCACCTCGTCGGCATCTATAGTAATTGTTTTGGGGACTCCCGAGACGAGATCCCGGCCCTTTATTTCCATGGTGTCATAAGGTTTCTCCGGCATTACGTTGCCGATAGTAGTCTTTATCATCTCAGCAGAGTGTTCGCCGATCAATAAATTATACTTCTTCTTGATATATTGTAAGATGGCCTCATCCATTTTATCTCCGGCCACTCTAACCGACCCCGAATAAACAACCCCGGACAGAGAAATAACAGCTACCTCCGTAGTACCGCCTCCAATATCCACTATCATATTGGCCGTAGGCTCGGTTATGGGCAGACCTGCGCCCACGGCCGCAGCCATGGGTTCCTCAACCAGATAAACTTCCCGTGCCCCTGCTGATTCTGCAGATTCCTTGACCGCCCTTTTTTCCACCTGGGTTATCCCCGAAGGGACACTGACAATAATACGTGGGCGCACCAAGGTCCGCCTGTTATGCACCTTGGTAATAAAATAACGGAGCATGGCCTCAGTTACCTCAAAATCGGCAATAACGCCATCCCTCATAGGACGGATAGCCTTTATGTTGCCCGGCGTCTTTCCCAGCATCATTTTTGCCTCTTTACCCACGGCCAGGACCTTGCTGGCACCTCTAACATCCTTTCTCACCGCTACAACCGAGGGTTCTCTTAAGACAATACCTTTCCCTTTGACGTAGACCAACGTATTCGCAGTACCCAGGTCAATGGCCAGATCGTTAGATAACCACCCCAATATAGAGTCAAACATCATACCCTCTTCTCCTTAATTTTAATGGAAAAAACCCTTAAATTTTAACCGGTTCTCCCGCTTTTCTTATTTTCTAGCCTTTCACAATAACCCGTGTAATAACAAGGGTCAATATCTTTTTTATGCATAATATGCATACTTACCTTTTTACCTAAATATCTATATCGTTCAATTCAATAAAATAATTCACTCATTTTGAGATTTTAATGAAAATCCGATGAAAATTATCTTGACAAAATCCATGGAATCTTATTTCATACATATATTATGAATGAGCAACCATTCATAAGGGATTTTTTCTGAGCCAAATAAGCCTATAACTCTGTGAAAGCCACCGACAAACATCAGAAGATTATCCAGGCCGCCGTTAAAATTTTTGCCCGGAACGGTTTTTTTAACTCGCGTATCTCAGAAATCGCCAAAGAAGCAAATGTGGCAGACGGCACGATATATCTTTATTTTAACAATAAATATGACATACTCATCTCCCTCTTTGAGGAAGAGATGGGGGAAATTATAACCAACATGCGGGAAGAACTGGCCAAAGAAGAAAACCCGCTCAAACAATTGGAGATTTTTTCCCGGGTTCACCTGAAAATTGTAGAAGAAAACAGAGAAATGGCCGAGGTGCTCCAGGTCGAAATCCGGCAGAGCAGTAAATTCATGAAGGAATATCGCAATAAAAAATTTGCTGAGTATGTAAATATAATCTCTTCCATTATAAAAAAGGGCCAGGAACAAGGCCTCATCCGCAAAGACGTCATGCCGGGCATAGCCAAGCGGGCTTTTTTCGGAGCCTTAGATGAAATGTCCCGTTTCTGGATACTCTCCCCTCAAAAAAAATACAGCACGCATACTGCAGCCAAACAGATCAGCGATTTCTTTATTCGCGGAATTGCTGTATCCTGAAAAATAGCCATCAGCTATCAGCCTTCAGCTTTCAGCTTTTGGCTGTTTTAGGCCTTGGCTTTTTCAGTGACTTTGTGGTAAAAAACAAACAAAGTGAATGTCATTAGTCAATAGTCATTTGTCACTGGTAGAATTTGATCAATCTTCCACACTTAACATGACCGGTGACGTTGCCTATCGTACGGTTATTGAGGAGATAAGCCATGCCATCTCTATTAGGAACAACGGTCATAGAACACCTGCTGACCACCCAGAAGGCCCACCCCGAGGCTACCGGTGCATTCACGCGTTTGTTATCCGAACTCATTGTGGCCGCCAAAATCATCTCTCGCGAGGTAAACAAGGCCGGCCTGGTGGACATACTGGGATATGCCGGACGAGAAAACATCCAGGGAGAGCAGGTACAGAAGCTGGATGAATTCGCCCATAGGACCATCGTTGAGCGTATGGCCCACACCGGAGAATTGTGCGCTATGGCCTCAGAAGAAGACCCGGATATAATACCCGTCCCTGAGAGATTTACCAAAGGCAATTATGTCCTGATCTTCGACCCCCTGGACGGTTCATCCAATATCGACGTAAACGTCAGCATAGGCACTATCTTCTCCATTTACCGCCGCGTAACCCCGATGCCTGCCGACCCAACCCTGGAAGATATCCTCCAGAAAGGAAGCAAACAGGTCGCAGCCGGCTACTTTGTCTATGGCTCCAGCAGCATGATGGTCTATACGTCAGGCAGCGGCGTACACGGATTTACACTCCTTCCGAGCATAGGCGAGTTCTTGTTATCCCATGAGAATATCAGGATACCGGAGCGGGGAAGGGCCTTTAGCGTTAACGAAGGCAACTATAGCTATTGGTCGGATGAAGTTAAAAAACTTGTGAGCTATTTTAAAACGCCGGACAGGGAAACAAAAAGGCCGTACACGGGGCGCTATATTGGTTCTCTGGTGGCGGATTTCCATCGCAATCTCCTGCATGGCGGTATATTTATGTACCCTCCGGACAAAAAAGACCCCAAAAAGCCCCTTGGCAAACTGCGCCTCATGTGTGAGTGCAACCCGCTGTCCTTTGTCGTGGAGCAGGCCGGCGGCTATGCCAGCACCGGCTTCCAGGGCATACTTGATCTCGAGCCCAAGGAATTGCATCAGCGTGTGCCGCTTTACATAGGAAGCAAAGAAGATGTACTTATTGCCGAACAGTTCATAAAAGGAGAAAGGAGATCCTGATGCCGCTTGTACCTGCCAAAGACATATTGCTTAAAGCTTACCGGGAAGGCTACGCCATCGGGGCCTTTAATTTTGTTAATATGGAGATGTTACAGGCCATTTTACAGACGGCCAATAACCTGCGCGCCCCGGTCATTATCCAGGCTTCAGAAGGAGCCATCAGTTATGCCGGACTATCGACCATCGTATCCATGGCCAGAACACTGGCCGGAGAGGTAGATATCCCCGTAGCCCTGCATCTGGATCATGGGCACAAGCTGGAAACGATCAGGGCCTGTATTCAGGCCGGATTTACCTCGGTCATGATCGACGCCTCTCACCTGCCTTATACTGAAAACGCGGCCCTGACCGGACAGGTCGTAGAAATAGCCCACCAATCCGGGGTCTCGGTAGAAGCCGAACTGGGCCGCCTCATGGGTGTAGAGGATACCGTATCCGTAGCGGAAAGAGACGCCATATTCGTCGATCCTGAAGAGGCCAGCCGTTTTGTTCAGGAGACAAATGTTGACTCTCTGGCTCCGGCCGTAGGGACATCGCACGGGGCCTTCAAATATAAAGGCGCTGCCCGCCTCGACCTGGAACGACTAAAAAAGGTTAAAGAAAAGACGGGGATACCCCTCGTCCTGCACGGCGCGTCTTCTATCCCGGCTGACCTTCTTCAAGAGGCCATTGATTCCGGCATCCCGGTTGGGGAGGCCAAGGGCGTACCCCTGGAAGAGGTGCAAAAGGCTATCAAGCTAGGCGTAGCCAAGGTTAACATCGATACGGACCTCCGGCTTGGTTTCGTCAGTGCCATGCGCCGCATCCTGGCGGAAAAGCCGGAGACTTTCGACCTGAGAAAAATCCTGGGGCCGGCCCGGGAAAAAGTAGCACAAATCATTGCAGGCAGGATACAGGCCTTGGGCTGTGCCAACAGGGTCTGAACGTGCTCATCCTGGGTATCGAAAGCTCCTGTGATGAGACGGCCGCGGCTGTCGTCCGGGACGGAAAGATCATATTATCCAGTGTGGTAGCCTCCCAGATGGACGTGCATCGCCGTTACGGCGGCGTCGTACCGGAACTGGCCTCCCGCAAACACATCGAAGCCATCTATCCTGTCGTGGAAGAGGCCTTAGAACAAGCCGGGATATCTTTAAATGGCATTGATGCCATAGCCGCCACCCAGGGGCCGGGGCTGGTAGGGTCACTACTGATCGGCCTCTCCTTTGCCAAGGCCCTTTCTTATGGGCGGGAACTCCCCCTCATTGGCGTGAGCCACATTGAAGGACACCTTTTATCTATTTATCTGGAAGAAGATCCCCCTTCTTTCCCCTATGTAGCCCTTATGGCCTCAGGCGGGCATACCGCTCTGTACTACGTCTCTGACTTTACAGGTTATCGCCTTCTGGGCCAGACGCGGGATGACGCCGCCGGCGAGGCCTTCGATAAGGTGGCAAAAATGCTTGGGCTTGGTTATCCAGGAGGAGAGGTAATCAGCCGGCTGGCCGAACAAGGGAACCCTAAAAAAATCAATCTCCCCCGGGCCGTTATCAGCAAGGATTCCTTCGACTTCAGCTTCAGCGGTCTTAAGACCGCAGTAGCCAATTATATACGCCGTTGCCGGGAAAACCGGCTACCAATGCCCTACGAAGATATGGCAGCCGCCTTTCAGGAGGCCGTAGTTGATGTCCTGGTTAACAAGACCATGAAGGCTGCCCTGCAATATAAGGTCAAAAATATTGTCGCGGCAGGCGGGGTAGCTTCTAATCGCCGTTTAAGGGAAGCCCTCGGCGCGGCCGCAAAACAGGCCGGGATTAAGGTCTTTATCCCGGATCCGTCCCTTTGCACGGATAATGCCGCTATGATTGCGGTGGCCGGATACCATCGTTTCCGTAAAGGAGAGGTTTCCGGCCTGGACCTCGATGCCTATTCCAAAAATAGACTATGACTTTAAAAAGGACATTAAGATACTATTATTTCCGCATAAAGAACCTCAAGGGCAATCCCCGGTCGATTGCCTCCGGCATGGCCATTGGTGTCTTTATCGGCCTTACCCCAACCATACCATTCCACACGGTGATGATCCTCCTGATAACCTCTCTATTGAGCAGCAGCCGCATAGCTGGGCTTATCGGGGCCATTGTAATCAGTAATCCCGTCACCATACCCATCTACTATTACCTGGCCTATTACCTCGGGAAATGGGTCACCTCTTTTGAAATGAAACTGCCACATACCTATTCTATTATCGATATAGCCCGCGCCGGCTGGGAGTTAGCGCTCACTATGCTCATTGGTGGAGTGATCCTCGGCATTATACCAGCGGTTATTACCTATTTCCTTACACTTTACATCTTTAAGCGCCTCAGGACAAAGCGCCGGGCCAGACGGTCCATATAAACATATAACCCGGACACTATTTAAACTTTGAACTAAGCGCCCAATGACCAGCCCGCAAGGATTACTAAAAAAGTACGAAATACGGCCCTCAAAGAGCCGGGGGCAAAATTTCCTTATAAACCCGGATATTGCTAGGGCCATAATTAAAAAGGCGGGATTTGGGGCAGAGGACATAGTCATTGAAGTGGGCATGGGCCTGGGCATTCTCACCGTTCCTCTGGCCGCCAGGGTCAAAAAACTCATCAGCTTCGAAGTTGACCCGCGCCTGATTGCTATCGTGAAGGAAGAATATACCCTCCCTTCCACGCTGGAAATAGTACACCAGGACATACTGAAAGTTGACTTTCAGGCATTGGGAAGAGAACATGGACAAAAACTAAAGATAATAGGGAACCTGCCTTACTATATTTCCAGCCCTATACTTTTTAAGATATGGGAATGTCGGTCTTTGTTTAAAAATGCCTTTGTCATGCTCCAAAAGGAAGTGGCCGAAAGGATCGTCGCCCCGCCCGGCGGTAAAACATATGGCATCCTTGCCGTGTTCTTCAATTATTGCGCCGCCATCGAAAAGGTCTTGAAAGTGCCTGCCGCTCAATTCTATCCAAGACCGGAAGTGGATTCTACGGTCCTGGGGTTTCACCTACGCCCCCCGGAGGTAATCGCTGAGGATGAATCCCTCTTTAAAAAAATAGTCAAAAGCGCCTTCCAGAAACGGCGCAAGACCCTGCAAAATGCCCTCTCTGGAGTTGACTTTTCTCCTGAACTGATTAGAAGCGTCCTGGGAACCCTGAACATTGATGGACAGAGAAGGGCTGAAACCCTGGGGGTTAATGATTTTGTGCGGATAAGCAATCTGCTGAGAAAAGCGGCTATCAGATGTTAGCTTTCAGCCATCAGCTATCAGGAGGACTGGCGGCCGGCTTATGGCGACCCGCCTGTCCTCAGGTGTTAAATGGCTTGGCTCTGTGTCCTCTGTGTGCTCCGCGGTAAATAGTTGCTAACTAACAAAACTTGACAAAAAGAAAGGGCAGTTGTTAAATTGCGCCCGCATCAAGACAGCGATTTAATACTGTGAACTATGAAGATAATAAAATCCGTGGCCAGGATGCAATCCCTGGCCATGCAAAAAAGGACTGAAGGCAAACGGATTGCCCTTGTCCCTACCATGGGGTTCTTCCATGCGGGACATATAAGCCTCATGACCTATGCCCGTAAAAGATGTGACCTCCTGGTGGTGAGCATCTTTGTAAACCCCATGCAATTCGGCCCTTCAGAGGACCTTGAACGCTATCCGCGTGACCTTAAACGCGACCGAGTAATGGCTGAAAAGGCCGGAGCGGATGTCCTCTTCTGTCCGTCCGCACAAGACATGTACCCACGGGGATTTCAGACGTACGTGGAGGTGGAACAACTAACCCAACCGCTCTGTGGCCGTCGCCGACCGGGACACTTTCGCGGGGTAACCACGGTAGTAACTAAACTTTTTAATATCGTACAACCTCATGAAGCCATATTCGGGCTGAAAGATTACCAGCAATGGCTGACCATCCGCCGTATGGCCGGTGATTTAAACATGGCAGTCAAGGTTACAGGCCGGCCCATCGTCCGTGAAAAAGACGGCCTGGCCATGAGTTCGCGCAACACCTGCTTATCCCCGGCAGAGAGAAAGGCGGCGCTCAGCCTTCAACAGGCCATTTCCGTGGCTAAGGATCTGGTCCGTAAAGGAGAAAAAGGCCCTGAGCGGATAAAGAAGGCTATAAAAGAACTGATAACTTCATATAATAGCGCTAAGATAGAAATAGAATATATCAGTTTTTGTCATCCGGAGACATTAGATGAACGAGATATAATCAACGATAAGACCTTGCTGGCCATAGCCGCCCGGGTAGGAAAAACACGTCTTATCGACAATTGTCTTTTATCGCCAGGAGAATAAACAAAATGCAGAGGCTTATGCTGAAATCGAAACTGCACCGCGTAAGGGTAACGGAGGCCGATCTGAATTACGAAGGCAGCCTGACCATAGACGCCTCTCTTATGAAGGCCGCAGGCATCTTACCTTTCGAAATGGTCCGGGTCTATAATATAAACAACGGCGAACGTTTTGAGACTTACGCTATTGAGGGCCTGCCTGATTCCGGCGTTATCTGTCTTAATGGCGCAGCGGCCCGCAAGGGAGTGGTCGGCGATCTGCTCATAGTAGCCACTTACGCCCTTTACAGCGAAGATGAATTGGCAGGCTACAGACCGCGCCTTGTACACGTAGATAAAGACAACCGCATCGTTTGACCCCTATGAAGCGATTCATAAGCAAGATAAAAAATCTATTTTTGACCGGGCTTTTAATTCTCATCCCCATCTTCGTGACGATATACGTCGCAACAGGGATGATAAATTTTATTGATTCAATCGGGGACATCCTCCCGAAGAAACTCAATCCTGAGACCTATCTACCTTTCCATATCCCGGGCCTGGGCATCATATACACCGTAATTGTAGCCCTGATTGCCGGGCTTCTGGTCCGCAACTATATCGGCAAAAAGGCCCTGGGCTACTGGGAAATGGTCGTAAATAAAATCCCCTTGGTCAGGGTGCTCTACGGCGCCCTCAGGCAGGTCTCGGAGGCCATATTTGTCAAGGGCGATACCCAGTTTAAAAAGGTAGTATTGATTGAATATCCCCGCCGGGGTATTTATAGTCTTGGTTTTATCACCGGAAAGGCCGGCGATAAACTGTCCGCAAGCACCCGTCCTCACATGGTCGGTGTTTTTGTACCCACAACCCCTAACCCCACCTCTGGATTCTATCTTATAGTACCGGAAGAAGATATTATTAATGTGGATATCTCTATCGAAGATGCCTTTAAGCTTATCCTTTCGGGTGGTATGGTTAGTCCAAGCTAAACCCCCGGCGACATCACTTCCTAAGACGAACCCCGCGTTAAGTAGAGCTAAATAATTTCTTGATACTAATATTGATGGTCTTGTAAAAAGTCGTTTTCTCACGCAAGGCGTAACGACCTCAAAGAAAAATGAAAATCTGGAAATCAAGAAATCAGGAATAGAACGGTATTTTTTCATGAGTTCCTGAGTTCCAAATCTTATTCTTTTTACATCCTTGGCGGCTTTGCGTGATATTTTGGACCTTTTGCGAGATCATCAATATTATGAGCCTTAATAGCTTGACAAGGATAGAGTCATCTGTTTATATACCGCAAGTTTGCAAGAGGAGGACGCACTATGTTCATGAAAAATTGCCTTTTTACCTCAGAATCGGTTACCGAGGGACATCCGGATAAAGTAGCTGACCAGATCTCTGATGCTATCCTTGACGCTATACTGGAAAAGGATAAAATGGGCCGGGTGGCCTGTGAGACATTGGTGACTACCGGCATGGTCCTGTTAGCCGGCGAGATCACTACGGATTGCTATGTAGATATGCCGCAAATTGTACGCGGCGCCATAAAAGAAATCGGCTATACAGATTCATCCATGGGTTTTGACTGGCAGACCTGTGCTGTTCTTTCCAGCATCGATAAACAGTCTCCGGATATTGCACAGGGCGTAAACGGCACCGGCCTCTACCATGAAATGGGAGCCGGCGATCAGGGCCTCATGTTCGGCTATGCCTCTGACGAAACCCCGGATTTCATGCCCATGCCTATCTGGTATGCCCACAAGCTGGCTATGCGCCTGGCTGAGGTGCGAAAGAAGGGAATACTTACCTTTTTGAGACCGGACGGCAAGACCCAGGTTACGGTCCGTTATGTCAATGGAGAGCCGGTATCCATACCAACCGTGGTTATTGCCGCCCAACATACCCCGGAGGTATCCTATAAAGAGATTAAAGAGGCCATTGTTGAGGAAGTTATCAGGAAGGTCATCCCGGCGCACCTCATGACCGACGATACCGAATACCTGATCAATACGACCGGCCGTTTTGTCGTGGGCGGGCCGCTGGCCGATTGTGGCGTCACCGGGCGAAAAATCATTGTCGATACCTATGGGGGCCGTGGACACCACGGCGGCGGGGCCTTTTCCGGAAAAGACCCCTCTAAGGTGGATCGCAGTCCCTCCTATATGGCCAGATATGTGGCCAAGAATGTAGTGGCCGCCGGTCTGGCGCGGGAATGTGAGGTTCAGGTGGCTTATAGTATCGGTCTGGCCAGGCCGCTTTCCATCAACCTAAATACCTATAGCACAGAGGCCATCCCTAACGACCGGATTGTTAAGATCATTACAGAGAATTTCAGCTTCAAGCCGGCCGACGTTATTAGCTATTTGGATTTAAGGCGCCCCATATTCAAGAAAACAGCGGCTTACGGACACTTCGGCCGGCCGGAGCCGGAGTTCACGTGGGAAAAGCTGGATAAGGTGGAATTATTGAAAGACAAAGCCGGGCTATAATCATAAAAGTGACGAGTAATGAGTACTGAGTGATGAGTTAAGTTCAAATTTAAAAAACCAAAGCTCAAAACGTCACTGGTCAATGGTCATTAGTCATTGGTCAAGTTTGGGAGAAAGATACACACCTCTTACCATTGACAGATGACTATTGACTTCTACGCTAGACGTTTTAAGCTTTGGGCTTTGGCATTTATTTGAACTTTGAACTTTTTAGTAAGGAGTCAGCATGAAACACCACATTAAAGACGAAAAACTCGCTGATAAAGGAAAACTCCGGATAGAATGGGCCGGCCAGAGTATGCCCGTGCTCAATATTATCCGGGATCGCTTTGAAAAGGAAAAGCCGCTCAAAGGTATGCGCATTGCCGCCTGTCTCCATGTGACCACGGAAACAGCGGCCCTGATGGAGACACTAAAGGCCGGGGGCGCGGATGTGGCCATCTGCGCTTCTAATCCCCTCAGCACACAGGACGATGTAGCCGCCTCTTTGGTTAAGAATAGCGGCATCCCTGTCTTTGCCATTAAAGGTGAAGACCATGATACCTACTACAGCCACATCCGCTCTGTGCTGAAAATAAAACCTATGATAACTATGGATGACGGCGCCGACCTGGTATCGACGCTCCATTCAGAGAAAAAAGACCTTATCCCCTCTATCCTGGCCGGCACAGAAGAGACAACCACCGGAGTCATCCGGCTACGCAGTATGGCCATGGATAAGGTCCTTGGTTATCCTATAATCGCCGTAAATGACGCCAAGACCAAACACTTCTTTGATAATCGCTACGGAACCGGTCAGAGCACCATCGACGGCATCATCAGGGCCACCAATCGTCTCCTGGCCGGAAGCGTCTTTGTGGTCTGCGGTTATGGTTGGTGCGGCCGGGGATTAGCTAGCCGGGCCCGGGGCATGGGAGCGCGGGTTATTATTACCGAGGTTGATCCTCTGAAGTCGCTGGAAGCGGTCATGGATGGCTATGCCGTCATGCCCATGGAAGAAGCCACCCGGATCGGGGATATTTATTGCACACTTACCGGTAATATCCATGTCATACGCAAGGAACACTTTCTTAAAATGAAAGATGGGGCCATCGTCTCCAACTCCGGCCACTTTAACGTCGAGCTGGACCTTGACGGCCTGGCGGAGGTAACCGAAAAAAGGCGCATGATCCGGGAATATGTAGAAGAATATACACTGGCCAACGGCAAACGGGTTTACGTATTAGGAGAAGGACGGCTCATTAACCTGGCTGCGGCCGAAGGGCATCCATCGAGCGTCATGGACATGAGTTTTGCCAATCAGGCCCTGTCCGCCGAATACATAGCAAAACACCATGGTCAGATGAGAAAAGAGGTTTACCCGGTTCCGGAAGAGATCGACCGCCGGATCGCCTTAATGAAACTCCGGTCTATGGGAATACACATAGATAAGCTGACGGCAGAACAGGAAAAATACCTTAGTTCATGGGAAATGGGAACGTAAGAGACAGAAAAATAAAGCAAGAGAGCTTAAGGCTCAAAGCTTTCAGCTCTCTTGCTTTCAGCTATTGCAGATTACGGTTTGATCCCCAGCTTCTTCTCCCTCTCCGCCACGAGCAGTCTGGTCTTGACCGCCGTGTCCGGGTTCAGGCTCATAGAGTCAATCCCGCATTCCACAAGAAACTCAGCGAATTCGGGAAAATCGCTCGGCCCCTGTCCACAGATGCCTATCTTCCTCTTGTTGGCCCTCGCCACCTTAATAACCTGGGCAATTAAGCGCTTCACCGCCTCATTACGTTCATCGGAAATATGGGAGATAAGCTCTGAATCCCGGTCTAACCCCATGGTCAACTGGGTCAGGTCATTAGAACCGATGGAGAACCCGTCGAATACCTTGGAAAACTCATCAGCCAGCACAACATTGCTGGGTATCTCGCACATCACATAGACTTCCAGCCCCTTTTTGCCCTGAACCAGGCCGTATTTCTTCATAACCTCGATTACTTTCTTCCCTTCTTCCACAGTCCGGCAGAATGGAACCATGACCTTGACATTGGTCAGGCCCATCTCATCCCTCACCTTGAGTAGCGCTTTGCACTCCAGCGCAAAAGCAGATTCATAGGCCGGATCATAATAGCGCGAAGCCCCACGCCAGCCGATCATGGGGTTGCTCTCGACCGGCTCATAAAGAAATCCACCGATTAAATTAGCGTATTCGTTGGTCTTGAAATCGGAAAGACGCACAATAACATCATTGGGATAAAAACCGGCGCCGATCCGCCCGATACCCTGGGCCAGAGTATCTACAAAAAATTGCACCTTGTCTTTATAATGGGGAGTGCGCAGATCGATCTGCTCTATTACCTTTGCTATTTTCTTATCTTTCCGCGCCTTTCCCTTAAGCTCTTTGTAATGGATGAGCGCCAGGGGGTGTATGCCGATATGAGAATTGATGATGAACTCCTCCCGTGCCAGGCCGACGCCATCATTCGGAATCTGGCCCTGGATGAAGGCCCTTTCCGGGATACCTACATTCATCATTATCTTGGTGCGGGTTTGGGGCAATTTCTTCAGGTCAGTGCGTTCTACCTTATACTTCAACATGCCTTCATATATATGGCCGGTTTCTCCTTCACAGCATGACACAGTAACAGTCTGGCCGGCCCTTAAGACCTTATCCGCCTTTTCTGTCCCAATAACACAAGGGATACCCAATTCCCGGGACACGATAGCCGCATGGCACGTCCGCCCGCCGCGGTTAGTGACGATGGCCGCAGCGATCTTCATGATCGGCTCCCAGTCCGGGTCGGTCATATCCGTCACCAACACCTGCCCCGGCTTGAAATCCAGGATGTTTTTAGAACTCTTAATAAGATTTACCTTGCCCTGACCTATCCTGGAGCCGACCGCCTGCCCGGTGACAAGGAGCTTTCCTGTCTCTTTCAAGACGTATGTCTCTATAAAATTGACATCCTTCTGGGAATGCACTGTCTCCGGCCTGGCCTGTACGATATAGAGCTTCCCGGTCCCTGCCTTTTTGCCGTCTCCATCCTTGGCCCACTCGATGTCCATAGGCTTGAAATAACCGGCCTCTTTACTGTAGTGATCTTCAATCACACAGGCCCAACGCGCCAGGGTAGCCAGTTCTTCATCCGAAAGCACATACTGATTTCTCTCAGTAAGCGATGTCGGCTTATTAACAATTGGTTTTCTCAAGTTGTTCGTATAAACCATCTTTATCTCTTTGGTCCCCAGTTTCTTGACGACTATGGGCATCTTGCCGTTCTTGAGGGTCGGCTTAAAGACATAAAATTCATCGGGGTTGACCGCTCCCTGCACCACGTTTTCACCCAGACCCCAAGCGCCGGTAATAAAGACCGCGTCTTTGAAGCCGGACTCTGTATCAATAGAAAACATAACGCCGGAGCTGGATGAATCACTTCGTATCATCTTCTGGACGGCTATGGATAAATAGACATCAAAATGACCAAATCCCTTGTCCTGCCTGTAGGAAATGGCCCGGTTGGTAAACAGACTGGCAAAACATCTCTTACAGGCATCCATAAGATGTTCTTCCCCCCGGATATTCAGATAGGTCTCCTGCTGGCCGGCAAACGAGGCATCGGGTAAGTCTTCGGCAGTAGCAGAAGAACGGACCGCAACGTCCACACCAACCCCGTACTCCTTCTCCATCCGTTTATAGGCATCAGCAATAGTCTTTGTGAGATCATCCGGGAAAGGGGCGTTACGCACTACATTGCGCACCTTTTCTCCACGCTGCATCAGGTCTTTAATATTGTGGGTATCCAACCCTTCCAAAATTTCCCGTATCTTTTTATCGACACCGGACGTCTTGAGCAGATATTTGTAAGCCTCAGCCGTTATGGCAAAACCACCCGGGACGTTGACGCCTTTCCTGATCAGTTTTTGATACATCTCTCCCAGTGAAGCGTTTTTCCCGCCGACCAACGGAATATCCTTGATGCCTATCTCGTCAAACCATAGTATAAACCGATTTTTGCTCTTACCCATAAACACGCCCCCTTCTATGATTGCGTTCTAATTTCTAAAACTTCCTGCATAGTAGCAAAATTTTATAGAAAGTTACAACAAAAAATAGCAGCCGCCTTCAGCTTTGAGCCTTGAGCTTTCAGCTTTCAGCCCTTCATCCCGAACATATCTTGATAACCTCTCTCGGAATAGCGGGCAGCGGCAATATCTTATCTACGGCGCCACGCTTTATGGCCTCTTTGGGCATGCCAAAAACCACACAGGTGGCCTCGTCCTGGGCAATGGTAAAGGCCCCGGCCTCCTTCATTTCCAGCAGCCCCTGAGCGCCATCGTCGCCCATGCCGGTCATGATGACACCGACAGCATTGGTCCCGGCATAGCGGGCCCCGGAGCGAAAGAGCACATCCACAGACGGGCGATGACGGGAGACTAAAGGCCCGTCCTTAATCTCCACATAATACCGGGCGCCACTCCGCTTAAGCAAGGTATGCTTGTTGCCTGGGGCAATCAAGGCCCGTCCGGTTACTACTCCATCGCCATTTTCAGCCTCTTTAACCTCCACCCGGCAAAGGCCGTTCAGCCGCGCGGCAAAGGCTGAGGTAAATTTCTCAGGCATGTGCTGGACAATCACCATGCCCGGGGTGTCGTGCGGCAGGGCCTCGAGGAACGCTCTTAACGCCTCTGTACCGCCGGTGGAAGCCCCGATCAGGACTACCTTCTCCGTGGTTTCGGCCATGGCCTTAGTCTTTGGTTTGGCCATGATTACATCCGCCGTCAGCTTTTCTTCAACTTTTCTGATTTTTCTGGGACGTAATGTGACCTGAGCCGCCGCCTTAACAGCGTCGCAGATGCGTATCCTGGACTCCTCCAGAAACTGCTTTGTCCCCATCTTGGGCTTCTCGATGATCTCCACTGCGCCATATTCCAGGGCCTGAAGGGTTGTCTGGGCGCCCTGTGTAGTCAGTGTCGAGCAGATAACCACGGGTATGGGATGCTGAGCCATAAGCTTGCGCAGGAAGGTGATACCATCCATGCGCGGCATCTCTACATCCAGGGTAATAACATCCGGCACAGCCTTTTTCAGGCGCTCCGCCGCTACATAAGGATCCTGCGCGGTAGCGATTACCTCGATATCCGGATCAGAGTCTAATATCTCGTTCAGCGTCTGCCGCACTACAGCAGAGTCATCGACGACCAGCACCTTGATTTTCTCGCTCATTTTATCCCCGTGTCTAACTGTATATTGTCAAAATTAACCACAGTGAATACAGCGCGGCATAACCGCAATCAAAAGCGCTTTGCGCGAATTCCAAATGACAAAATCCATCCGCCTTAGACGGATAAAAAAAGCTCAAATGCCAAATGAAGCCCAAAGTTCAAATGACAAAAATGCCTATGTGGATAAACTTGGGCATTTGACATTTGAACTTTTTTACATCTTCCTATAAACCGTCGGGCTGGCCAGTTTAAAATCCGTCTCCATCCCGTGCAGGGTCTCCGAATGGCCGATGAACAGATACCCTCCGTCAACGAGATGCTTATAAAACTTCTTTATCAACCTGGTTCTGGTCCCCTGGTCGAAATATATCATGACATTGCGGCAAAAAATAAAATCCATAGACCCGTGGAAAGGAACGGAGTCGTCCATAAAATTATAATGCTGAAACCCCACCCGGTTGCGCAACTCCGGCGCCACACGATAATAACCCTCCTGTCCCTTTGTCCCGCGCAGGAAATACTTCCTCAGATAATCCTCGGGAATACCTTGAATTTCCGGCCCGGCATAAACTGCGCGCCGGCCCTTATCCAACATGCGGTGTGATATATCCGTAGCCAGGATAGAAAATTCACCGCCCCCGTAAGCCTTAAGATACTCTATCATGACCATAGCTAAGGTATAAGGTTCTTCTCCCGAGGAACAACCTGCGCTCCAAGCCGTGATTTTCCCCTCGCCTACGCAGCGTACCCGGGTCGCCAACTCCGGCAAGACCACCTCTTTTAAGAACTTAAAATGGCCTGCCTCCCGGAAAAACTCGGTCTTGTTGGTGCTGATCATATCGATAGTATGTGGGAATTCGGCCTGCCGGCCCTCCGGACTGGTTATGTAATTGTAATAATCAAAAAAAGAATGCAGCTCAAGGGCTCTGAGGCGTTTTAGCAATCGTGAAACAAGCATGTTCCTTTTAGCAAGGGGAAGGGTTATCCCGGCATGGCGGTACACAAGATCGCTGAACAGGGCAAACTCCTGGTCAGACATGTCAGGAGGATTAAAAATGGGAATATTCGCATGTAAGCCGGGGGTTATGTCCGCCATAATTTTTGTCTTTTTCGGCTATCAGCAGTCAGCTATCAGCGGCCGGATTTCCAGTCGCGAGTTTTTTAAACTCGTTTCCATCCGAAAATCCCCCTGTATCCCCCTTTCCCAAAGGGGGATTTTAAAATTTTCCCCCCCTTTAGCAAAGGGGGGGATGGGGGGAATTTGGCAGTCATGTAGGGTGGGATCAGCCCACCAAAACTACGCTACGCTGCCAATGATGGTGGGCAAAGCCCACCCTACGTCTGCCTTCTAAATCGCCTGCTCCGTATAAACATTCTCAGAGGTCGCTTTGCCCATCGCATCCGCCTCAATCGCCGGTCCGCTGGCGGCGGACATGAGCGTTATTTCATCGATGGAAAGGATGCAGTTGATATCCAGAATGATGATAAATCCTTCGTTCTGCCTGGCCATGCCCTGGATAAAGTCAGCCCTGAGGCGCATCCCCATCTTGGGCGCCGGTTCGATCTCACCGGCCGGTATCTCCAGGACTTCTTTGACTGAATCCACAAGGCATCCTATCGTGACTGTCTCCCCATCAAGCTCCACTTCCACAATCACAATGCAGGTATCGACGGTTCGCTCTGCCGTCAGCATCCCCAGTTTTAAACGCATATCCATAACCGGGACTACGTTGCCTCTTAAATTTATCACGCCGCAGAGAAAATCCGGCATACGCGGTATCCGGGTAATGGTAGTGTACTCCAGCACCTCTTTTACCCTCGAGGTCTCCAGGGCAAAATCCTCTCCGTTTAAGACAAAGGTAAGATACTGCCTGATCTCGTCCATAGTTCTAAACCTCCCTTGATTTAATAGCTCTCAGCTTTTAGCTATCAGCATGAAGCTGGTCCACCGTTCACTGTTAACCGTTTACCGAAAGAAAATATCGGACAACGGTTAACGGATAACGGATAACAAACATGCTGATGGCTGATGGCTACTCAAAATCTTTCAAAATTCTGGTCGTTCTGTCTATCCAGATTAAGAATAACACCTGTAGCATCCTGGCTCCTCGCGGCCGTCTGCCCCACTTCCGCACGCCCAGGCACATCTACGACCGAGGCGACGGTTAAGTCCTTAACCGATTCTGTACTGGGTTTCCCCTTGAGCTTGCCGGTCAGGCCAACGAAATTCCCAACGTTCACTTTTCGCGCCGACATCTTTTTATCGCCTCTCTTCCGCCCTCCCAGCCGCTCGATAAACATATCCACGTTACGCTGCATCTCAATCACCTGCGAGGACGTCTCTTCACTGGTGGAGGCCAGTTCTTCAGAAGCGGCCGCATTCTGCTGTACCACCTGGTCGAGCTGCTGGATGGCCTGGGTGACCTGCCCGATACCGCTGGCCTGCTCCCGGCTGGCCGCATTTATTTCCTGGACGAGTTCAGACGTCTTCTGGATAGCGGGTACTAATTCTTCCACCAGTTTGCCGGCATGTTCGGCCACCTGGAGGCTGCCGCCTAAAAGGTTGGCAATTTCCTGGGCCGCGATCTGGCTCCGTTCCGCCAGCTTCCTCACTTCGGAAGCGACCACGGCAAACCCTTTCCCATGTTCACCGGCCCGGGCCGCCTCAATCGCGGCATTCAGGGCCAGGAGATTGGTCTGTCTGGAGATTTCTTCGATTACGCTCGTCTTCTCGGCAATCTGCTTCATGGCGCCGACCGCCTGTGTCACCGCCTGGCCGCCTTCCCCGGCGTTACCGGCCGCCTTGGTAGCCATAGCCGAAGTCTGGCCGGCGCTGTCCGCATTCTGTGAAATAGACGCGTTCATCTCCTCCATAGATGAAGATATCTCTTCAATAGAAGCGGCCTGTTCCGTAGTGCCCTGGGAAAGCCCCTGGGCCGTAGCGGAAAGCTGCTCCGCGCCTGCCGCCACGTTTTCTACCGCGTCCCCTATGCTCAATGCCGTCTGCCTGAAGCTCCTTATGCCAAGAATGATAAAGATATTTATAATCACGGCTACCACCAGGGCTGCCCCGGCCACTGCCATCAGCAGGTTCCGTCCGTATTCCACATCCTTATCCGACACCAGCTTGGCCGCCTCCACCTCCCTGTCCACCACGGCCACGATCTTCTCTGTACCGGCTATGGTTTTATCAATAACCGTATCCAGCTGGGTATCGAGCATCTGGACTTCTTTGTTTATGCCGCCCCGGCCCTGGGTTAATATCTGGTTAATAATCTTTTCCACCGCACCAAAGGAATTACGAAATTCTGCCAGATGTGTCTTGACCTCGGCAGAAGCAATCCCGTCCAACTCGCCCATATGCTCGCTGACCTCGGCCATTTCCTTCTTGATTACGCCGGCCAATTCATCCCTCTCGGCCGTGGTCTCCGCGGTCAGGAACTCCATAACCCCCCCAGCCGGCATTGGCAAGATGCAGTTGTAGTTCTTTAGCTACGATGGCGCGCTTCATTATGACATCCGAGATGTTCATCAGATGCCCGTCTATGGCCTCCATCTGCCTGATGCCGGTAAAACTGACTACACCCAGGGCGATTACAAGAAAAACAAACGCCCCGATAAGTTTTGGTCCGACTGATACTTTCATCTTTCTACCTCCTTGTAATATAATAGCTGTCAGCATTCAGCTTTCAGCCCTCAGCTTTGAGCTTTGAGCCTTCAGCTTCTTATCCTTTGCGGCGAACTCATGCCGCCTCCTCACGCTGTGCGCACCGCGTGATCTGGGGTACGTCCAAAATTAAGGCCACCGTGCCGTCACCCAGTATGGTGGCCCCGGATACGCCGTCGGCCTGTCTGAACATCTTGCCCAGAGGTTTAATCACCGCCTGTTTCTCACCCACAATCCTGTCCACAACCAGGCCCGTAACGAAATCCTCGGCCTGCACCACGATGACCTGTTCTATAGATAGCGCTTCTCTATCCGCCGTAACAAAGAATTCACTTAACCGGACATAAGGAACAAGTCTATCCCGGACATTCATCACATGGCGTCCGTGTGTATTATTAATATCACGCCCGGTCAATTCCACACACTCCTGCACATGATGCAGCGGGATCACAAACCGCTCCCGGCCTGACTCCACCAGGAGGCCGTCGATTATGGCCAGGGTCAGGGGCAGTCTGACCGTAACCGTGGCGCCTCGCCCTTTTTTACTCTGGATATCAAACGAACCGCGCAGGGCCTCTATCTCCCGCCTTACCACGTCCATGCCTACCCCGCGGCCGGAGACATCGGTGACCACTTCAGCGGTAGAAAATCCCGGCTGAAAAATGAGATTAAATATCTGGGAATCAGAGAGGCTCTTTGCGTCATCAATCAGGCCTTTTTCCATAGCCTTACGGACGATGGCCTCTGTATCAAGCCCCTTGCCGTCATCCTCAACCGATATAACCACCTCCCCTCCGGCATGAGACGCTGTCAAACGAATTATGCCGCGACGAGGTTTACCGGAGGTCTCTCTTTTCTCCGGGATCTCAATACCGTGGTCTAAACTATTTCGGATAAGATGAACCAGGGGATCGCCGATCTTCTCGATAACCGTTTTATCGAGTTCCGTTTCGTCTCCCTCTGTGATAAAATCAACTTCCTTGCCCAGTCCCGCGGAAAGATCGCGCACCAATCTTTTAAACTTGGCAAAAGTAGAACCAATAGGCAGCATACGCACTCCCAGGACACAATCGCGCAATTCACCGGTAAGACGCTCGACACTCTCTACAGCCG
The DNA here is from genome assembly GCA_028715605.1 of Desulfovibrionales bacterium. Classification (NCBI taxonomy): domain Bacteria; kingdom Pseudomonadati; phylum Thermodesulfobacteriota; class Desulfovibrionia; order Desulfovibrionales; species Desulfovibrionales bacterium. Next base: position 39,416 of record JAQURM010000004.1, on the reverse strand, counting down.
TCAGCAGTTCCGAGTTCCCGTTAGACCCGGACGCCTGGGTGAGCTGGGCCTGCGTAGTGACCAACTCACCCACTATATTGATGAGCTGGTCAAGTTTTTCGGCTGCCACGCGGATGCTGGTAGCGCTATGTTTTTCCGCCTGCTGCCGGATAATATGCTGCTCGACCAAGGCTGAATTAACCTTCTCCTTAGACACCGTACCGGCCTCGACCAGTATCTCCCCGATCTTTTTTTGATCCTTCGCGGCCCTTTCCACCGCTTCGGCAGGGACATCTCCGCGGGCAACCAGTATCTCACCAACCTTCTCAGTCACCGCATCACCAATCGTGGTCTCATTTGCTATCTTTTCAATGGCCACCTCACTGCTGTCTTCCACAAAGATAAAGACATCGCGGATAGCGTTGATATCGGCCTCAGATATAAGAGTCATGTCCCATCCGAGATAACACTCATCATAATTGATTTCTTCCAGGCAGGGGATGCGGTCGGAAAGAGCAGTGACCCGCAGCTCTCCGAGGTTGCCCATCTCGTTAAGTAAGGCGATAGGATCGTTCCCATAGCGAAGCGTATCGCTCCCGGGGATAAATCGGATACGATATGTAGCTCTCATGCCCCTACTGCTTACCGGTTGAACTTCGGCCCCCGAATCAGGATCTGCCTCTTTTGTCCTTGGGCCTGCTGCCTCTCCCTCATTCGTCTCTCCGGGTAAAAGCGAACGCAATGCGGCGATAATCTCCTCCCGGCCACCCGAATCCGTCTCAGATGTACCGAACAGCATAGATGAGATCTCGTCCCGCGCCGCCAGGATCAGGCCGATGAGGTCATTCGTAATCGGGATGACGCCGTTTCGCACCTGATCCATAACGGTCTCCACGTGGTGGGTAAACCCGGCAACGGCATCAAAACCGAACATAGCCCCGGAACCTTTAATTGTATGCATGGCCCGAAAAATACGGTTCACAAGCTCCATGTCGGCCATGTTGTTTTCCAACTCAAGCACGGCCTCTTCCAGTTCGGCCAGCAGTTCCCTGGCTTCTTCCAGGTAGGTCTGGGCGTGTTTATCTTCAGGGTTCATGATAAAACTCCTTTCGGGTTAAGAAGTCAGGAGACAGGAGTCAGAATTTAGAATAGATGAGTAGTACCCCTGCAGCAACTTACTGACTTCTTCGAGCTGATTTATTAATTCCGGATTATCCCCATATCCCAAATCTTTTGCTAAGATTAAATAGTACCGGCATTCTTCGATAGAGCCTTGGGAAATATTCATAAATCGGGCTTTATCGGCTTTCGTTTTTTTCTTGAAACCTTCCGCTATATTGGCCGGCACAGAAACAGCGGCTCGCCTGAACTGAGAAGTCAGGCCATATAGCTCTCTCCCCAGAAAGCCGTCGCTGAAACGGTAAATAGACAAAACGAATTGATGCGCCTTTTGCCAGACGATCAGATCCTGAAAATTCTTTGCCGGTTTTCTTTCCATTCCGACTTCTGACTCCTGAATTCTGACTTCTATCTAAGCACTTTTTTAACTACCGCCAGGAGCTGATCCGGCTTAAACGGCTTGACAATCCACCCCGAGGCCCCGGCTGTTCTGCCTTCAGCCTTCTTGCCCTCCTGCGACTCTGTAGTCAGCATAATGATCGGGATGAACTTATGGTTAGGCATCCCGCGCACCCCCTTGATCAGGCCGATGCCATCCAGGTTGGGCATATTAAGGTCGGTAATCAGCATGTCTATCTGAGCGCCGTTCAACTTGGTCAGGGCATCCTTACCGTCTGCCGCTTCGATGACCTCGTAACCGGCCTGTTTAAGGGTGAAACTTACCATCTGCCGGACGCTGGCTGAATCATCGGCGGTCATAATTGTCTTAGCCATAAAATACCCCCCGTTTTTACCTGAGTATTGTCAAAACTTTTGCCACAGAGAGCACAGAGAACACAGAGGTATCAGACCCGTAGGGTGGGTTTTACCCACCATCATTCCCTTGGTGGGCAAAGCCCACCCTACATTGCTAAGGGGAACCACAGCGCGGCATAGTCGCAACCAAAGAAGTTCAGGGTTCCGAGTTCCACGTTCACGGTCTTTTAACCCCGAACTTTAAACTTTAAACTTTGAACTTTCTAGCCCCGCCAATTCTGCTGCCTGCTGAAACGGCTCGGAAATGTCCGCCAAATTAAGCGACTTACCGGCTTTGGCGGCGCTCTTCTGAGCTGCAACCAAAAGTTGCAATGTGCAGACATCGACCTCAGTGACTCCATCCATGGCTACCGTAGGATTTTCTGTAGATTCAATAAGCCTTAGCAGGGCCTCTTTTAATTCCGCGCCTTCGGCGATACCGACCGCACCCGTCAGCTTTAACACCGGCTTTCCGTCAACGTCGCTAAGCATGCAAGCCATGTTGATTCCTCCTTTACCTGCCTCAGGAGACAGAATTTAGGAGTCAGAATTCAGAATAAAAGGAAACCCTAACATTCTGTCTTCTGTCTCCTGCCCTATCCCTCAAAACAACTCCACATTGTCTCCCATGTCATCTGTACCTGTCGCTTTTATCTGCGTATCCTTTTCAAGAAGTTCGACAGTACGGGCATCAGTACGCCCCGGCGCATCTGCGACCGGCTTAATTTGCTGCAGGGCATGAGTGTGCATCCTGCGTTCACTCTCCATGGTATAGCGTTCGGCTGTTGTATCCAGCACCGGTGTCACGGTAATAAGCCGTTTCTCCTCCGGCGATAATCTCTTGCCGATTTCATCCTGCAGATGTTCTAAGTGAGATATAACCCTCTCCAGGCCGGCCTCGGCAATTTGCGGAAATTTTATAGTGTTCACAAGCGCCGTAACATCCTCACCCAATAAATGACTGGCCTGGTTAATGGCCTCAACAGCGCTCCCTGTCTTGTCGCTGGCAGTCTGCAAGAGGAGCACGGCATTAGAGGCCCGTTCCTGGCCTTTTGCGGTCTGGCTCCGGCAATGTTCCAATACACCTTCCAACTTGTCTTTCAGGTCAGCCGCCACATTAACGGCACTCTGGAGCAGGGAGGCCGTCTCTTCGGCCACCGCGCTCCAAGAATCCGAAAGATGCTGCATATCTTCAGCCAGTACAGAAAGCGCGCGCCCATCCCCTCCAAGCCTCGCCGCCTGTACCTGGGCATTAAGGGCCAGGATCTTCATATCCAGGCGTGTCTTATTGATTTTGGTTTGATTGCTTCCGATCCGCTCTACCAGGCCTGACACATTACTGATGGTCTTAAACAATATTTCGCTGAGCAAAAAGCTGTTTTTCAGTTGCTGTCCCAGCGCCTCCATCTGGGGCTCAAGCATAGCCAATGCATTATCACCCTTCGTAGATGCGCTGGGGCGCGCGCCCCCGCTCGTCTCACCTATGGCCTCGGCGACATGCCTCACATGTCCCTCGATTTCCCGGCCGATCCCTTCAAGGGCAGTCATTATGTTTTGGCCGGCAGCAGTAATTTCGCTCCTCACGTTACGAAGTTGTGAAAGCTGTACGGCTAAGTTCCCATAAACAGCGCTCAACTCTTTTGAACTACATTTTTTCAGGGTTTTTCCATGCAGAGAATTACCCGGCTCTGCCAGAGCAGCCTGTACGTGTTCAACCTGCTGCCTGGTTATATCCTGAAACTGCAAGGCAGATACAATCTCTCCGACCTCCCGGAGTACTCTTTCGGAAAAGTGATCAATCTGTTCGGAAAGCCGGGTCATCTGTGCGGATGCCATATCTACAATATCTAAAGCGCCCATAATTTGTTGTGAAATCCGGTCAGACTCTTTACGTTGAATTTTTAGACGGGCAGCCACGGATGTCTCTGCCTCCTCAATATTTGCCAATACCTGTTTTACCTCGGTCTCAAAGTCAGATGCATACTTGGAAAGCGCACCGGAAAAATTACTTATTTGATCCGATAAAAAAATAAACCCGCTGCCCATATCTCCAAGACGGCCGCACTCAATGCGGGTAGAAATACCCAGTATTCTGGTTATAACGGCCAGCCTCTCCAGGGCATTGTGCCCGCTCTTCAGGCTTTCCAGTTCTTTCCCTATAGTGGAAATATGCCTGGCAGCCTTTGCAGATTCCTCAATCGTAGTACGCAAGGCGTCAAGCGACGTATTAAAAATATCCCTCACATCCAGAAACAGGTCTGTAACCTTTCGAAGATGTCCGCCTGAGGCGGATGTCTGTCCCTCTTCTCGAAGATGCGCCGTAGCGTGCAGATAGACCGCCCCCCTGGCCTGTTCCGAAAGGTCCTGCGCCTGGTGGTAAATAGACTCCAGCCCCCGGCCAAGCTGCAAAAATTCCGGCTCAACGTCGGCACATAACTGCGTCAGATATCTCTGACATTCATCCAATTCCTTTATTAGATCCCGCTTCTCATCCAATGGAGGGAAATCCCTTCAATTATCAGTCGTCAGCATGTTTGTTATCCGTTATCCGTTAACCGTTTTCCGACATTTTCTTCCGGTAAACGGTCAACTGTGAACGGGAGACCGGCTTCATGCTCAGAGCTGAAGGCTGATAGCTTATAATCATTTATCGGTAAGCAAAAAAAAATATTAAGGAAAAAAATAAATAACTTAACCGAACAAAAGAATTCGGATGAACACATTTCATCTGGAAACTACCGTTTTCGGCCTACGGTCGGCCTAATGCCGGATACTGGCTTTCAGCTATCAGCATGTTTGTTAACCGTTAACCGTTGTCCGACATTTTCTTCCGGTAAACGGTCAACTGTGAACGGGAGACCGGCTTCATGCTGAATGCCCCAACCGGAAATCAAAAGTTTTCGGTTGGATGCTATTTAAATTCTTTCAAACTCCCGGTCGTCTATATCATTCTTACCCAGGACTATATCAACCCCGGTTGTTATCTGCGGCTTAGGCACACTGCCGCTCGTAGATGCGCCGGGGCGCGCCGGTTTGCGGGCAGGCGCCTTAGGGATGTCGGCACGGGGACTACGCCCACCTCCCAATTGTTTCATCCCCTGACCACCTTGGTCATCCAGCTTGAAAAAATTAACGGACTCACGCAGCCGCTCGGCCTGGGACGTAAGTTCCTCAGCGGTTGCGGACATCTCTTCGGCAGCGCTGGCATTCTGCTGCACCACCTGGTCGAGCTGCTGGATAGACTGGGTCACCTGCTGAATACCGCTGGCCTGCTCAGTGCTGGAGGCATTTATCTCCTGCACCAGCTCGGCGGTCTTCTGGATATTGGGAACCAGTTCGGCCACCAGAGCGCCGGCATGTTCGGCCACCTGAACACTGCTGCCGGATAGGTTGGCAATCTCCTGGGCCGCAGTCTGGCTGCGCTCGGCCAGCTTCCGTACCTCGGCCGCCACGACGGCAAACCCCCGCCCATGTTCCCCGGCCCGGGCCGCCTCAATAGCCGCATTTAAGGCTAACAGATTGGTCTGACGGGCGATTTCTTCAATGATGGATATTTTTTCCGCAATCTGCTTCATGGCTCCAACCGACTCCGCCACGGCCTTACCGCTTTCCAGGGCATTGCCGGCCGCCTTCTCGGCAATGGAGGTGGTCTGCCTGGCATTGTCGGCATTCTGATTTACCGTACTGTTCATCTCCTCCATGGAGCTGGACACCTCTTCGATGCTGGACGCCTGTTCGGTAGAACCCTGTGAGAGTTGCGTGGCCGTACTGCTGGTTTGCTGACTGCCGGAGGCCACATTGTCAGAAGCAGTTTTTATATTGCCGACGATATTCCTCAAGTCGTTAATCATCCTCTTAAAGGCATTTCCAAGGACATCCTTTTCTGACTTGAGTGTGATTTCTACTGTCAAGTCTCCCCGGGCAACAGCTTCCGCTACCCGGGCGGTCTCCCGGAGACTTTCAATAACCTTATTTAAACTTTCTATGACCCTGGCAATCTCATCCTGTCGTTCAGCGACAATGTTCACCGACAGGTCTCCGAGGCTCAGGGTATGTAATTCTTTTACCAGCATGGCCACCTGTCTTTCCAGGTATTCCCGCTGTTCATCGGCCTCTCTCTGGAGACGTTTGACCTCGGTTATGTCTATGATGACCTCCATGCCGCCGTAGGGCTTGCCCTGTTCGTCAAAGAGGGCCGAACAGGCCGCCTGGATGGGCACCTTCCTGCCGTCCCTGGTCTCCGCCACCGTCTCGCCGTTGATCACCTCGCCCGTGCGCATGCAGTTCTTTATGGTGCACTGGGCCGTGCCGCAGAGCGGTGTCCGGGAAAACTGGGCGCAGGTCATCTTGCCCACCACCTCGTCCCGGCTGTAGCCCATGGCCTTCAGCGCCACATCATTTATAGAGGTGATCACCAGGTCCTTATCGGTCACAAACATGGGCGCAGCGGCGGATTTGAGGATATTGTCTACCTCCCACTTGGCCTTGACTGCCTCGGTCCGGTCCAGGATGACCTCCATGCCGCCGTAGGGCTTGCCCTGTTCGTCAAAGAAGGCCGAACAGGCCGCCTGGATGGGCACCTTCCTGCCGTCCCTGGTCTCGGCCACCGTCTCGCCGTTGATTACCTCGCCCGTGCGCATGCAGTTCTTTATGGTGCACTGGGCCGTGCCGCAGAGCGGTGTCCGGGAAAACTGGGCGCAGGTCATCTTGCCCACCACCTCGTCCCGGCTGTAGCCCATGGCCTTCAGCGCCACATCATTTATAGAGGTGATCACCAGGTCTTTATCGGTCACAAACATGGGCGCGGCTATAGACTTCAAGATGTTTTCGCAGCGCCTGGCCTCCGCCCGGGCCTCCTGCAACTCACTCTCATAATCCTTTGACTTGCTTTCTTCTCGTTTAAACAGGTTCATCTTCTTACCTCCTCTTGAAGAGTATGATTTTGAGATATATCTCCATCTCTCGCTTCTTGTTTATCGGCATACTTAAAAAAACATTAAGAATAAAACGAATAATACAACTTTTATTATACATATCGCCCTAAATTATATATTTTGCTTTTAATGGAACCCACGGGACAGGGCCGTAAGGAGTCTATATAACGAGTTTTTAAAGCTGCAGAAAACTTTGTGTTAACTTATTGTAACAATGTCCGAAAAGTAGTATATAAGCAAAAATCTATAGACTTATGGTCTGCTAGAGAAAGGTGTCTTCAGATGAATAGAGCAGAATATCTTACAACCTCAGAAGCTGGCAAAATTTGCGGGGTAACCCGTACAACCATCACCCGATGGATAGATGAAGGCATCCTCAATGCCTTTGTAACCCCGGGCGGCCATCGTAAGATAAGAAGAGGGGAGTTAATCAACTTTCTGGCCGGCAAAGATGCAGTTCCGCCGGAGGCCGTTAATCCCGGTAAGAATCATATCCTGGTAGTTGATGACAATCCTTATGACGTTAAACTCCTTGAGGCTGCCTTCCTGGTAGCCAGAGATAGATACCAGGTTCATACCGCCGGCGACGGATTTGAGGCCATTTATAAAATTGGCGAGGTCAAACCAAAAATTGTGATCCTGGACCTGATGATGCCTAAGATGGATGGGTTTGAAGTCTGTACCAGGATTAAATCCAATGAATCTACCAAACATATCAAAGTAATAGTTACTACAGCCCATGCTGAGGAAGGGCACAGAAAAAAAGCGCTGAAATGCGGCGCAGACGCCTTCTTTGCCAAGCCCCTGGATTTGACCGCTCTAATCAAAAAAATCATTGAGTTCTCGTGATTGTTGAAAGCTGATAGCCGAAGAAAGTGGATAAAGACAAAGGCTACTTGCAGGAATTCCTTGTCAACGTCTGGCAGAAGACCGAATATGATTCTCGCGGCTTCCGGCGCGTAGCCAAACCTGCTCCACCGGCCGAAGTTCTTAACAAGGTGGAAGAATGGCTTAAGAGATAGAATATAGGAGATAGAATTCAGAATAAAAAGGAACTTTAACATTTTGTCTCCTGACTCCTGTCTTCTGACCTCTGTCTCCTGTATTCTATATTCTGAAAGGAGTTTACATGTACGCCATACTGCTCGCCGATGACAATCCCAATGTCCGCTTTATGGTGAGTGAGATATTACGCGCTAATATTGACTGTGCAATAATTACCGCCAAGGATGGACTGGAGGCCGTACGGCTGGCCCGCGAAAAACACCCGGATGTGGTGCTCCTTGATATCCAGATGCCGACTATGGATGGATTCGAGGCCTGCCGGATACTCAAGGGCGATCCTGAGATGAGGCATATCCCCATCGCGTTTCTCACAGGCGCTTATGACGACTTAGATTCCAAGATAAAAGGCATGGATCTAGGGGCCGACGATTACATAGTGCAACCGGTTGACAACCTGATTTTGGTAACCCGGGTCAAGGTCATGTTGCGCATAAAGTCGCTGTATGACGAGCTGCGTCGGGCCGGCCATGAGTTGCAAAGAGTAGAGCAACAAAAGTTTGCCTTTCTCTCAAAGATTTCCCACGAACTGCGCAGCCCCCTTAACGGCATCCTCGGTTTTGCTGAGCTGCTGGCCAACGAATACTACGGGCCGTTAAACAGCAACCAGCGCGAATTCCTCTCCGTGATCGACAGGAATGGGCGGCAACTTCTGGCCCTGATTGATGACATCTCGTTCCTGGCCAGGCTGGAGACCGGGGGTGTTACGCCCCGCCCGGAGACCCTCTCTCTAACCGGCCTGATCGATACGGTCTGGATGGATCTGCAAAATATGGCCTACAATAAGCGTATCTCCTACCGGCGGGAAGTGCCGCCGGAAGCGGACCGCATCACTGCAGACAAAAAGTTCCTGCAGACTATTCTACGAAACCTCCTTGATAATGCCATAAAGTTTAGCCAGGCGGGCGGACAAATCAACGTGAGTTGCCGGCTGCAACAAGACCCAAGTCCCCCCTCACCCCCCTTTGATAAAGGGGGGATAAGGGGGGACTTGGTGGCCATAGCTATAACCGACACCGGTCAAGGCATAAAGCCGGAAGACAACGACAAGATATTTACCCCGTTTCCCAAAATAACCGGGAAAGAAGGCGGGGAACAGGGATCAGGTCTCGGTCTTGCCATATGTAAAAAATTTGTTGAGTTGATGGGGGGTTCCATAGAGTTTGAAAGTGCACCAGGAGCAGGTTCAACCTTTACCGTTTACCTACCTTTTGCAGAAACTATCAGCCATCAGCCGTCAGCTTGACATCGCCCGTTTAAAAAACTATATTAGTGCTTAAATCCGCCACAGAATAGAGGAGTCAGAAGTCAGAAAGAATTCGAAGTCAGAATAATTCTGTATTCTGTATTGTGTCTCCTGTATTCTGTATTCTGCATTATGCCCAAAGACTATTATAAAATCCTGGGAGTTCCTAAAAGCGCCTCCGCTGAGGAGATCAAGAAGGCCTACCGGAAACTGGCGTTAACGTACCACCCTGACCGTAATAAAGGGGATAAGGCCGCCGAGGAAAAGTTTAAACAGATTAGCGAGGCCTACGCCGTCTTGAGTGATCCGGAAAAAAGAAGGCAATACGACACTGTTGGATCAACAGAGTTCCATCAGCGGTTTTCGCAGGAAGACATCTTTCGTGGTTTTGATTATTCCGGCATCTTTAAGGAATTTGGGTTCAGCTTTGGCGACATCCTGGGCCAGGCCTTCTCGCAAGGCAAAAAGGGAAGCTCCCGTCAATCCTACTATAACTTTGGGGGACCGCAACCCGGCCGCGACTTCCGGTTTCATCAGGATGTAAGGCAGAAGGGTGAAGATATCGTTTTAGAACTACCGGTCAGCCTGGTAGAAGCATTTAATGGAGCGGAAAAGGTCGTCTCTTTCCAGCGCGGCGGGCATACGGAAAGGGTCTCCGTTAAGATACCGGCAGGGATAGAAGACGGGAAAAAGTTGCGTATCCCGGGTAAAGGCGGGCCCGGATTACACGGGGGACCGCCGGGCAATCTTTATTTAAAGATCAAGGCGCTGGAACATCCGCAATTCAAGCGTGAAGGGTTCAATCTGGTACTGGACAGGGAAATACCCTTCAGCAGCGTTGTCCTCGGTTCACAGGTGGATGTCCCGACCCTGGATGGCAAAAACTTGAGCGTACGTGTGCCGGCCGGCACCCAGAGTAACACCAGGCTGCGGGTTAAGGGGTTCGGGCTCCCGCTCCCGGATGGTTCGGGACGGGGGGATTTGTATGTACGTATTACGGTGAAAATCCCGGGCAAGCTGAACAACAAGCAAAAACACTTAATGGAAGAACTTGCCGCCGCCGGATTATAGGGAACTGATGAGCCTCTTGCAAAATTGTCTGTCATCCCCGAATGATTCTATCGGGGATACAGGCATTCGGGGACGGATATGGTTTTTACTTGAATAAAACCAGATTCTCGCTCAAAAGCGTTGCGGGAATGATAAAAAATGGAGTTTTGCAAGAGGCTCTGATGTAAAGAATTGTAAAGAAGAACAAGGAGGCAAGAGTGAAAAAACGGATAATGTATATTGTATTTATATGTATGCTGTTAACTGTCTCAGGTTGCGGGTATAACACGATGCAGAAAAATGAAGAGGCTATGAAGGCAGCATGGGGCGATGTAGAGGCAACATATCAGAGAAGAAATGACCTCATCCCGAATCTCGTAGAAGTTGTAAAGACATATGCAAAACATGAGAGGGAGACCCTTACCGCAGTGACAGAGGCAAGGGCAAAGGTCGGCACTATACAGATGTCAAAGAATATGCTTGATGATCCAAAAACGTTTACTCAGTTTCAGGAGGCACAGTCTGCAATGAGTAGCGCGCTTTCAAGGCTTATGGTCGTAGTAGAAAGATACCCTGACCTTAAGGCCAACCAAAACTTCCAGGACCTTCAGAATCAGCTTGAAGGCACAGAGAATAGGATAAATGTTGCACGAACACGGTATAATAAGGCAGTGGAGACATTCAATACCTCGATAAGGGTATTTCCAAACAGCGTAACAAATAGCCTGCTGCTGCATCTGAAACTTAAAGAATCATTCAAGGCTGAGGCAGGGGCAGAGAAGGCTCCTAAGGTAAAATTCTAACTATGTATAGACAGGCAGGGCATAGCATTTTCGCTCATTCTCCGTCGTATCGACCTCCGAGGTTAATCCTGTCTTCGACGGAATTAAAAACTGCTAAAATACTGTGTCCTGCCTGTTTTTGTTTGAACTATGAATAGTGCGAATAAAAAAATATTAAATATCCTGCTTTTTATTTTCTTACTTCTGTGTCTTTCTTGGAGTAAGACGATATCAACTGTTCATGCGCTTAATATCCCTAAACTTCAGGGATATGTCAACGATTATGCCAATATGATTTCTCCCTCAGTAAAAGCTGAACTTGAGAATGAACTGAAAACCTTCGAACAAACAGACTCAACCCAGATAGTCATTTTAACAATCCCATCACTTGAAGGAGAGGTGATCGAGGACTTCAGCATCAAGGTTGCAGAGGCATGGAAGATCGGGCAGAAGGGCAAGGACAACGGCGTAATACTTACAGTCGCAAAACAGGAAAGGAAGATGAGGATCGAGGTAGGACGAGGTCTCGAAGGCAAGTTAACCGATCTGATAGCAGGAAGGATCATAGACCTTGTCATAAAACCGAAATTTAAGAGAGGGGACCTTAACGAAGGTTTTATTGCGGGTGTCCACGCCTTGATTGATGCGACACGGGGAGAGTTTAAGATTGATGAAAAGCGCCGCTCTCCGGAGGGAGATATTTTTTCGATTCTTTTCCCTCTTATTCCTTTTTTAATCTTCCCTGCCATTATTGCCTTAAGAAGTCGTATTAGAAGAGGTGTGCCCTGGCCAGGTGGTGGCTATGGCGGAATAGGCAGTGGATTTGGAGGAGGAGGCTTTAGCAGCGGGGGAGGTTTTGGTGGAGGCGGTGGAGGAGATTTTGGAGGTGGCGGGGCATCGGGAGATTGGTGATGAAACATCTTAGAAAGTCAGACAGGTTTTTTAATGAGGATGAGAAAAAACGGATAGCGGATACTACCCATGAAATAGAATCCCGGACTATCGGGGAGATCGCTGTTATGGTGGTTGATAGCAGTGACCGGTATCTTGAGACCGAGGTAATCGGAGGGATATTCTTCGGAAGTTTTCTAGCCCTGATCTTAGTTACTTTGTTTTTTCAATCATCTCTTCCGTGGTACATATTATTCAGTTTTTCATTCTTCTTTCCTGCGAAATATATCGTTAAAAAAATCCCTGTCATGAAAGCTGCGCTCATAGAGGTGCGGCGAAAAGAACATGCGGTGATGCAACGGACAGTCAGGGCATTCTATGAAAAAGGGCTTTATAAAACTAAAAAGAATACAGGGGTTTTATTTTTCCTTTCCCTGCTCGAAAGGAAAGTCTGGGTTCTTGCGGACAAAGGAATATATGAAAAGATTGAACAGGAGACCCTGAATAAATTCGCAAAGATTGTTTCTCTGGGGATAAAAGATAGTCGCGCCTGCGATGCCCTCTGCGAGGCTATTAAAGAGGCAGGGGCATTGTTAGCACAACATTTTCCGATAACACCTGGAGATCTAGACGAACTGCCTGATGAAGTAATGACTGAATGAAGGCGTTTGTATCGATGATATAAAGACACATGGTCTTCCACTGAAGCCATACGGCACCTGCCCTGTTCTCCTTGGCATGTAGGAAATTTCGCGGACTCCGGGTTAAAAGAGATCGAATGGGGAAAAGGCTACATGCCTTAATAGACATTGCTGCGCTAAAACTGGCGGCCCATGATTTTCGCTATCTCTTGAATCGCAATTATCCCCGGCGTGCCGCCCTCACCCTGGTAGGCAACCGATATCAACTCACCGTGGCTGAACGAGACCTTCTCCATCGGGGTGTCTTTGCCCGGAAAAACTCTGAGCGGAAAAACAAAAAAATCCCCATCTCTGCCTTATATCAGGCCTCCCTGGCTATCGATGGTCATAACGTTCTCATAACCCTGGAAAGCGCTTTAAGGGGGCTGCCCCTGATCCTGGCGGATGATGGATTTATCAGGGATATTGCCCGGGCCGGCAGGGGATATGTCCCCGGCGCTTTTACTATGGAGGCCCTAAATCTGATCTGCGATACGCTCAGACGGCATCGGCCGGCAGATATTATCTTTCTCCTGGATTCTCCCGTCTCCAAGAGCGGAGAACTGGCGGCCACGGCCCGGCGCTTTTTGTCGGAATACGGTTTGAAGGGGAGGGTTCAGGCTATACCTGTGCCTGAAAAGATATTGTCCGGTTTTCCCGGGGCAGTGGCCACCAGTGATTCAGCAATTATTGAAGACGCGGCCATGGTCTTTGACCTGGCCGGCCACATAATAAGGTATCGCCTGGGCTTTAAAAATATGATACGACTTCGCTAAGAGTTCAAAATTCTAAGCTTTCAGACGTAGGGTGGGCTTTGCCCACCATCTTTGGCAGCGTAGCGTAGGTTTGGTGGGCTGAGCCCACCCTACATGACTGTTTGCTATTTGGCCTTTTCAAGTTGGCGGTGGGGGATGTTTGACAGGTCGTCCCTTGTGGTATAAAGGACGATAAAACGCTTTTCCAGCTCTTTGTTCAGCTTTACCAGTTTCTCCTTTTCCATATCCATAATCCGGATGAAGACGTGGCGGCATTCCTTCTCACATGAGTCCCATGAGGTGAGTATGCTTACCATCCGTCCCCCATGGGCCCGGATGGTATCGGCTACTTCTTTTATGGAGCCCGCCCGGTCTTCAATGCTGAACGCAAACTGGATTCCGCCTTGATATATACCCGTAATACTCACCAGTACCTTGAGGACATCGGTCAGCGTAACCACACCGATAAGGTCGCCCTTATTGTTCACTACCGGAAGGCCGGAAATACGGTTTTCGAGCATGATAACAGCCGCCTTTTCTACCGTATCATCCCCATTAATGGTGATAGGGTCTTTGGCCATGAGATCTTTAACTTTTATTTCAGACAAGAGATAATACAACTCATGTACATCCAGAGAAGTAGCCTTGGAAGGAGCGGCGTCCTTTAAATCCCGATCAGTGATAATCCCGACCAGCTTCCCCTTGCGTAAGACCGGCAGCCTGCGGACGTTGTGTTCTTTCATTATCTGTGTAGCCTTCATCATAGATGTGTTCTCATCTATGGCTATAACCTCGCTGGCCATCCACCCTTTTACTAACATGGCGAAACTCCTCTCACGGCTGGTAACTATTTAAAAGCGTTAGAAATCATGACAATATCACCATATTTTGTCAAGCCCTTTTTCGCTGAAAATTCCACATCTTTTATGGAATCCGATGTTCCTGAGCAAAATTTGCTGGAGTACGCCTCAGGCGAACAACTTCTTAAGCTCTTCTCCCTCTACAACCTCTTTCTCCAGTAAGAGCTTGGAAAGCATATCCAGTTTTTCCTTTTTCCCGGTCAGTATCTCTTTCGCCCTTTCATAACACGAATTGATCAGTTTTCTGACCTCATCGTCAATCTGACGGGCTGTTTCCTCACTGTACTCTTTCGACTGTGGAAGCATAACATCGAGAAACAGGGGTCTCCTCTCGCGGCCGAAAGTTAACGGCCCGAGCGCCTCGCTCATGCCGTACTCGGTAACCATACTCCGGGCTATGTCCGCGGCCTTTAAGAGATCATTCTGCGCACCGGTAGAAACCTCTTTAAAGTTTATTTCTTCGGAGCCCCGGCCTCCCAGGAGAACAGTAATCTTGTCCATCAGTTCCGACTTAGTCATCAGGTACCGGTCTTCTGTGGGGAGTTGCAGCGTATAACCAAGGGCGGCGATACCACGGGGAATAATAGAAACACGGTGGACCGGATCGGCTTGCGGCAGGGACATAGCCACGAGGGCATGTCCGGCCTCATGGTAGGCCACGATCTCCTTTTCCTTCCTGGTAATCAGTCTGCTCTTCTTCTCCAGGCCGGCCAGGACACGGTCAATCGCCTCCTCAAAATCTGCCATTTCAACCTGAGATTTGTTATTCCGGGCCGCCAGCAGTGCGGATTCGTTAACTACATTGGCTAGATCGGCCCCCACCATTCCCACGGTACGCGCCGCAATGACCTTTACATCCACATCAGGGGCTATCTTTACCTTCCGGACATGGACCTTTAATATAGCCTCCCGTCCTTTGAGATCAGGTCGATCCACAAGAACATGACGATCAAAACGACCGGCTCGCAGTAGGGCCTGATCTAAAATCTCCGGCCGGTTTGTAGCCGCCATAATTATTACGCCCTTTTTGGTATCGAACCCATCCAGTTCAGAGAGGAGCTGGGTCAATGTCTGCTCGCGTTCATCAACCCCGGAGACCGGGCTGATACCCCGCGCCTTCCCCAGGGCGTCGATCTCATCGATAAAGATTATACACGGAGCCTTTTCCTCGGCCTGGGCAAACAGGTCACGGACGCGCGCCGCTCCTACACCCACAAACATCTCCACAAAAGAAGATCCGCTCAGACTCAGAAAAGGGACCTTTGCCTCTCCGGCCACGGCCTTGGCCAGAAGAGTCTTACCGGTGCCGGGCGGGCCGACCAGCAGGACTCCTTTGGGTATCTTCCCTCCCAGACTCTGAAACCGACCGGGATTCCTCAGAAATTCGATAACTTCTTTCAGCTCCTCCTCCGCCTCGTCAACGCCGGCCACGTCTTCAAAAGTGATCTTGGTCTCGTCCTCAACATAGACCTTGGCCTTGCTCTTGCCGATAGCCATAAAACCGCCTTCTGCGCCGGTGCGCATCCGCCTGAGAAAATATCCCCAGATGGCAACAAATATGAATATCGGCACAACCCACGAAAGTAATGTGGTCAACCAGGTCATTTCCGGCTGGGCGGTGAATTTGATACGATTGGCCTCCAGTTCTTTTATGAGATCCGGGTCCTCCATACGCACAGAATAAAAAGTCTTCTCCTTGGCCAACTGGGCAACCGCTGTCTTGTCCTTTTCACCGGCCCGCATCTTGGCAAGGGTTTCTGCCGCCCCCGGTCCCAACTTGCCGCGGATGGAATCTTTGGCAATAAGCAGGTCTTCAACCCGGCCTTCCCGAACTAACACCTTAAATTCACTATAAGATATGGTTGCCTGTTGCTGTGCCAGGAAGAAATACTGGAACAGCATCAATACCCCCATGGCCACGATAAAGTACCAGATCGAAAAATGAATTTTCTTTTGTTTCATTCGCGCACCCTAAGTTTAATAGGCTAATTAAAAACGATCAATTAGTAAAAAAGCCTTTTCACCGCAGAGTGCGCAGAGAAAAACTATAAACTATTCACTATGTTATCTCAGCGATCTCTGCGGTGAAATTTTACTTTTTACGAGCTCATCAAAAATAATATATCAAAAGATATCTCAAATATGCAAGAAATACCATACCGTTAAGAATATACGGACGGGCTAATAAAGGGGATAAAAAGGTAAGATTTAGTGCGCGGGCTTATTTTCAGAGGAATTAGTCTGAGGCCGGTAGGCCTGAAAATAGCGTGACTTTATATCTTCCAGAAGGGCTTCTTTCTCGGCATCAGATAGCCGGTCATAGATTGGACTTAACCGCAAAAAGCCTTTGATTTCTTCTTCACTCATCGTGCGTACACCGACACCGTTGACAAAACGATTTATTCCATACACCAGGCAAAAAATCTTGTCAAGAGTTTTTTGTCAGTTTTGTGACAAAGTTTTGACCTTTGTCCTATAACGTTCTATAATCATCCAACTTGATAGCTCAGGAATTTCCTTTTTGGAACGCAGATAAATGCAGATTGATAAGACCTCGAATATAAAAAACCATTTTCTGCGGATATCGGCGAAAATTTGCGTCCTAATTTAAAGGATAAGGAGCGAAAACTTCGCCCATGATAAACGATTACCATTTTGGCTCCATAACCATAAACGACCGGACCTATAACTCTGACGTCATTATCTACCCGGATAAAGTGGACGCGGATTGGTGGCGCAAAGAAGGCCACGCCCTCTACCTGGCAGATATAAAAGAGATCATAGCCCAGAATCCGGAGGTATTAATCGTTGGGACAGGGGCCTATGGCGTACTCAAGGTTTCCAAAAAAGTTTGTGACCTCGCTGCTGAAAAGGGCATAGAACTTATTGTCCGGAAGACGGAAGAGGCCTGTAAGGAATTCAACCGCCTCAGCCAGTCCGGTAAAAAAGTCGTAGCCGCCCTTCACCTGACGTGTTAAAGGCATAACCTATTGAAGCTCCCCGCTACAAGCACCGGGGAATGCGCTCGCTATGCATGTTCAAGGGTGAATCATCCCATAAAAAGCTACGGTGCCCGGAAAGCTGGGATGAAAAAATCGTATATCAGCGCTGCGGTCAAGAAAGTTCGAAACCGGAAATGAAAGTCGTACTTGATATATAATGCTTCAATTGAACATGCATAGCGAGCGCATTCCCCGCTGCTTGCCATCCAGGTCCGACCCTGGCGGGCGGCGGGGTTAGCGAGCGAATACTATGCTTTTTACCTTACATACGGAGATTCCCCATCCGCCCAAGGCGGACTGCGGGAAGCTTCAATTCGGACAAAATTTAGAGCAGAAAGGTCTTAGTTGAACGGCACAAATCGTGTAAATATAAAACCAGGCATACAGGTTTTGATAGTATTAAAGAAAGACCAGCGATCTGGAAAACTAACGAAAGGTATTGTGCAAGACATTTTGACCAAATCTCCTACTCATCACCATGGCATCAAAGTCCGATTAGAAAGTGGTGAAATTGGACGAGTGAAAGAAATATTAAGTGGCTCATCGTGAAAGAGTGTGGGTAATTTTCTCTTAAAATAAGGCATGTTCTTATTATCCCCCCCTTTAGTAAAGGGGGGCGAGGGGGGATTTGAAAACTCCTGGTAGTAACTATGCTTTCGTATAATAACAGCCTGAAACAGTTATGATTTATAAAATCTCCCCTGACCCCCTTTACTAAAAAGGGGAATAGAGAAGAGTAAAAAATTACCTACTCGATTACGCGAAGACCCAAAAAAGAAATTGAGGCCCTGATGGATCAGGAACAGGCTAAAAGTATTCTGAAAAGTTTAAACGGAAAAGTGGCTTTCGTTCTCCTTAAAAATGGGGGGGGTGGACTCTTTACTAAATTAAAAGTATTTGCGCATCAACTATCCGGTCTTTCAGATTTAATAACGATAGAAGAATCGTTGGCTAAAAACGGCCCTATCTCTCCGGCCATTAACCTGGCCAATTCATCCCGGGGAAATATCTGCTATGCCGCCCTCCCCGATGGAGGCGAACTCGCCCCCTTTTTAAGAACCCTGGTCCACATGGGAAACGGCACAAATTCCCTTAAAGAAGACACCGTGCACTATTTGCTCGGCCTCAACCAGGACGTAACTATCGAGGTTTTAATTACTCAATTCTGCCCGGTCTGCCCCAGAATGGTTGAGCTGGTCAATCAGCTCGCGCTGTGTTCTCATAAGATTAAGGTGTGGATAGTCGATGTGGATTATTTCCCGCATATCCGGGAAAAACATCGCGCCGCCTCAGCCCCCACCACGGTAATCAACGACCGGGTGCAAATCGTCGGCGCTGTAAATGAAAAAGAACTATTAAACTGGATATACAAGGCCCTTTCTGAAGAAGGCTTGCCGGACGTGGTAGCCTCACTTTTAACCATAGGCAATAGCGGAAAAGCGCTGGAGATTATCACTGAAGAGAATAGACCCGACCTCCTCATCGATTTAATGGGCAGACCGGAGTTCACAGTGAGACTGGGGGCTATGGTAGTCATCGAGTCCCTGCAACAGACTGCCCCGGAGAGGATCCCCCGGCTTGTCCCTGGTCTTATAAAATTGCTGGACTCGGATATGGTGAACATCCGCGGGGACGCAGCCTTTATGCTGGGCAAGATCGGCGATCCACGCGCCATAGAACCCTTAAGACGTCTGGTGCCCGGAGAACAGAATCCAGACCTCCTGGAGATTGCAAAGGAAGCCCTCGGCAGTCTCCAGGGCCAAGAGGATGTATAAATGGCATGGCAAGAAATAATAATAATCTCTGATGCCGACCTGACTGAGGCCCTGTCTGATTTCTTAATCGATCTTACAGGAAGAGGGATATGTCTGGAAGACCTCCCCGCCTCTTCAAGCCGGACTGCGCCCGCCGCTCAACGTATTAAGGCCTATCTTCCCCTCGATGAATCCTACGAAAGTAAGATGGCTTCTCTCAATAATTATATAGAAAGCCTGAAAAAAATCTTTCCAGACAGCGGCCCAGTCTCTATTACATCTGAAATAATAACGGGAGAAGATTGGGCACATGCCTGGAAGAGCTTTTTTAAGCCCATGCGCCTTACCGAAAGGATTGTAGTCAAGCCCTCGTGGGAGGACTTCACCGCAAAAAAAGAAGACATTGTCCTGGAGATAGACCCCGGGATGGCCTTCGGCACGGGGTCGCATGCCAGTACCCATCTTTCCCTGCGCGCCCTGGAGGAAATAATCCTGACCGATGCATTCCGTAAGAAATTCTCCAAAATTAAGGCACTGGATGTAGGCACAGGTACAGGCATACTGGGAATGGCGACAGCGAAACTTGGAGCACATCGCGTCCTGGGCATAGATATAGACCAGGAAGCGATTAAGGCAGCATCTGAAAATGTACGGAACAATGCCCTGGGTGATAAGATGACCGTTATCGGCCGGGATTTAACAGAGATAACGGAAAAATTTTCCATTATCCTGGCCAACATCACATATCTCGAACTTGTCAGGCTCTGTCCCTTACTCTTTGCCCGGTTGGAAAAAGAAGGCGTCCTCATCCTCTCGGGCATACTCGCGGACCAGATCCGGGACCTGTTCAACGTATATCAAAGGCACGGATTCAGCGTGTTATCTACATCCCGCGAGGGGGAATGGGTCTGTGCCGTGCTAACCAAGGTTAACCGGTGACCATGAGACGATTTTTCGTACCACGCGAGGTATTTTCGAAAGAGACTGCCGTAATTACCGGCTCTGACGCCCATCATATACGAAACGTTCTCAGACTCAAGTGCGGCGACCGTATCAGGGTCTTTGACGGCAGCGGCCTGGAATATATAGCCACCATATCCGCCATGACCGATGCCAGTGTGGAATTAAGGCTTGGAGAAAAAATAAGTTCTGTAGAAGAAAGCCCCCTCCGCCTCTCTATCGGACAGGCCCTATTAAAGGCCCGGAAGATGGACTTCATTGTCCAGAAGATGACAGAGTTAGGGGTCTTCGCCCTATATCCGTTTACGTGTGAGAGGACCATCCCCACCGGAGACATGGGGAAAATTTCTCACAAAAAAGAGAGATGGGAGAAGATAGCTGTTGAGGCCGCCAAACAATGCAACCGGCATATACTGCCTGTTATTCATGAGGTACAACATCTGACATCTACATTGGCTGATTGCCGGAAAAACGACCTGAAGATTATGCTATGGGAAAAAGTTTCCGATAATAACTTAAAAAGGGTTTTAACTCAGGCGCCGGCAACTGAGAGGGTATGCGCCCTCATCGGCCCGGAGGGGGGTTTTTCGGCTTATGAGGCAGAAGAAGCTGTCCGGGCCGGTTTTATCCCCGTGGGCCTGGGTCGGCGTGTCTTACGGGCCGAGACGGCAACGCTGGCCATCATAAGTATAATTCAGTATGAACTCGGCTGTATCTAACATAAGAGGAAAAGACCATGAAATGTCCTAAATGTGGTTTTACCGGCCCGGATTACGCAGACTTGTGCAAGAAATGCAATTATGATCTGACAGAGGTCAGGAAGTTGTTTGGTGTTGCACTGAGTAAGCCCGGCCAGGAATCTTTTTTATCACAACTTATGCGTCCGGCAACCGGATCACGCGAAGAACAAAAGGTTCCTGCCGCCGCTCCCAAGATATCCCCGCCTTCGGAAGAGGAGATATCCCTGAGTTCTGTTGAGTCGGCCGAAGAATCTCCACAGTCTCCGCCTATTGATCTCTCCCAGATTGATTTTTCAGACCTGGAAGATGAGGTCACGCCGGAACCGGAACCAACAGCAGAGGAAGCGACATCAAAAAGCGCGGGAATAACCATGGCCGAAACAGACCTGGGGCTCCCGGAGATTGATCTATCCAATCTGGAACTGGAATCTTCCACATCAGAAGAAGTCGTGTCCGCAGGAAAGACAGTAACCCCTCCCGCCGTAACAGATGAGATCAGTCTTGATGGATTACTCGAAGCCGGAGAGTCAGAGATACAATTTGAGGAAATACTGAGCGACGAGAAAAGCCCGGAAGAAGATAAGGACACGGATGACGACAGTGATCTTCCCCCACCCTCTTCATCCGGCGCCGAAGAGACACCAAAAAAAAGGGGCAAAAGGGGCGCTAAAGGCGGAGGCTCTAAGTCCGGCCTGGAATTTTCCGGCGCCAACCTTTACCTCCAACGGGCCGGTTTCTGGCAGAGACTACTGGCCTTCTCCTTCGACTGCTGTCTCATCCACCTGATAATGCTGTTCTTCTTATTAGGGACGGCCATCGCCGTTAAAACCAGTCTGGACTGTGGTTCCGGTTTCTCATGGCCATCGGCCTTACAACTGCTGGGTACGTTGTTTTTGCCTTTTCAACTTGCCATGCTTCTTACGGTAATAACTTATTTTACCTTTTTCCATGGATACACCGGACAGACGCCGGGCAAACAACTCTTTGGCCTGAAGGTGGTCCACACCTCCGGGCTTCCCCTTACCTTTGGCCAGGCCTTTTTGCGCTGGGTCGGCTATATTCTCTCCTCAGCGCCTCTGAATCTGGGGTTCCTCTGGGTGGCCATCGACAAAAATAAACAAGGGTGGCATGACAAAATAACGGACACTTACGTGATACGTACACTGTAGCAGTGACTTGGAATGGCAGGATAGTGGGCAATAAAAGCGCACTCGTCTGAGCCTTGAGCCTTCGCCTTTCTTACTATAGGCAACGTCACTGGTCACTGGTCATTAGTCATCAGTCATTGGTTAAGTGTGGAAGATTTCATTTTTACCGGTGACAAATGACTACTGACTAATGACATTCACTATAACATCACTCGTACAGAAAAAATCTCCGGCGCAGTTCTTCAAATGAGGCCAGATCATCCTCCCAGGAGGCCGTCAAGTCAATGAGGTCGGCCCCTTCCTCCAAGGCACATCGGACGGCATCATCCCCCAGGATGAGATCAATAGGCAGTTTTTCATACTCATATTCGTAAGGCGGCTGTCTCCAGGCAAAATTATCCGGGTAAAGGTCCAGGATATCCTGAAGCAGACAAAGGGTGGTGTGGTAAGGTCTATAGACCCGCGGATCGGTGACGTGGAGCTGAAGGCCACCGCAGACCTCGCCGGCCCACTTATGGAAGGTCGGCTGGAACCAGGCCTCGCGAAAGATAGCTCCATCAACGCGCCTTTTGGCAATTCTCTCTTTAAGCCGGGTCGGTTCGATAAAGGGCGCGCCGAACAACTCAAAAGGCCGGGTAGTACCCCTGCCTTCAGAGACATTCGTGCCCTCCCAGATAACCTGCCCGGGATAGACCAGGGCGGTATCCGGCGTAGGCATATTGGGCGAGGGTATGACCCAGGGAAGGCCGGTATCGGCAAATAGCATGTCCCGCCGCCAGCCGCCGAGCGGCACGAC
This sequence comes from Desulfovibrionales bacterium, assembly GCA_028715605.1. Taxonomy (NCBI): domain Bacteria; kingdom Pseudomonadati; phylum Thermodesulfobacteriota; class Desulfovibrionia; order Desulfovibrionales; species Desulfovibrionales bacterium. The sequence continues at coordinate 16,863 of JAQURM010000004.1, read as the reverse complement.
CTCTAAGTCGCAGTCCATACCAAACGCCCCCTTCCAGAGCCTGGCTATCTCGCCTATGGTCAGTCCATGGCGCATCGGGATGGAAAAGAGGCCGACAAAGGAGCGTAAATCCTCCTTCAAAAGGTTCCCTTCGGTCAAAAGGCCGCCTATCGGATTAGGCCGGTCCAGGACTACAACTTTCTTATCCCACTTTCCGGCGGCCTCCATGCAGTAGGCCAAGGTATAAATAAAGGTATAGACCCGCGTACCCACGTCCTGCACGTCAACCAGGAGGACATCGATATGGTCAAACATCTCCCGGGATGGTGTCCGGCCCTCGCCGTACAGGCTGAAAATAGGCACCTTTAAGAGCGGATCGCGGCTATGGTCTGACTCGACCATGTTATCCTGCTTTTCGCCGCGAAAACCATGCTGGGGATTGAAAAAGGCCGCAAGCTGTCCCGGGAAGGCACAGGCCAGCAGTGTAGAGGCATGTTCAAGGCGGCTATCGACCGAGGCCTGATTGGCGAGGAGACCTAACCGCGCCCCTTTGATCCATTGGGGTGGATTCCTTACAAAGCGTTCTATGCCCAGCTCAACTCCCGGCACGGCATTCACCAGTTAAGGCGGACCTTGACGCCCTTTTCGCTGAGGTAGGACTTGATGTCCCTGATGCGGTAGTACCCATAATGGACCATGGAGGCAATCAGGGCCGCATCGGCATTGCCTGCGCTGAGGACATCATAAAGATGTTCCGGTTTCCCGGCCCCGCCCGAGGCGATGACCGGAATATTTACCGCTTCGGAGATGAGGCTGGTCAGGGTCAGTTCATAGCCCTCCTGTGTGCCGTCCGCGTCTATGGAGTTGAGGCAGATCTCGCCCGCGCCCAAGTTTTCGGCCTCTTTTGCCCACCCAAGGGCATCAATACCCATGTAAGTGCGCCCGCCATGGATGACCATTTCGTAGCCGGAGGGTATTTTAGCCGATTTTCCCACCTTCTTCACATCCATGCCCAGGACGATACACTGGCTGCCGAAGGCCTTTGCCCCTTCCGGGATGATCTTGGGGTTCTGTATGGCCGCCGTGTTAACGCTCACCTTCTCCGCACCGGCCAGGAGGACGGCCCGCATATCCTCTACCGTCCGTATCCCGCCCCCTACTGAAAAGGGTATGAATATCTCTTCGGCCACCCGGCGCACCACGTCGATCATGATGTCGCGTTTATCACTGGAGGCCGTGATGTCGTAGAAGACGATCTCATCCGCGCCCTCTTCATAATAGTGCCTGGCCATCTCCACCGGGTCGCCGATGTCTATGTTGTCTTTAAATTTAATGCCCTTAGTCGTCCGGCCGGCCCGCACATCCAGGCAGGGAATAATACGTTTACTGAGCATAACCATCCCACCGACAGAAATTATCCAATACCTTAAGGCCCACCCGGCCGCTCTTCTCCGGGTGACACTGCAAGGCCACCAGGTTCTTATAAGCCACGGCCGAGGCAAATTCCAGCCCATAACCGGTCAGGCCGGCGATATAATTATCATCCGTCGGGACCGGATAATAAGAGTGGACAAAATAGAATTCGCTCCCGGCCTCCACACCCGAAAATACCGGGTGCGGCCGGACGATCTTCATCCCATTCCAGCCCATGTGCGGTATCTTGAGGCGGGTGTCACCTTCCATAAGCGGCTGGGGGAACAACCTCACCCGGCCGGGGACAAGCCCCAGGCAGGTCGTGTCATTCTCCTCGCTGTACTCAAAGATAATCTGAGTCCCCAGGCAGATGCCCAGGATGGGCTTCCCACACAGGAAGGCCTCTCGTATAAGGTTATCCAGACCCAGGGCCTTTAAATCAGCCATGGCCTGCCCGGCCGCGCCTACGCCGGGAAAAATAATCCGCTCCGCGTTCTTAATATCCCCGGCCTTATTAGTCACCTTACAAGAATATTCCAACTTCCTGACCGCCCTCTCCACGCTGGTCAGATTCCCTGCCTTGTAGTCGATAATGGCAATCATAGTCCAATTCCGTATGATTTTTTCCGGACGGCGATTAAGTATAAATCCTGTAATGCTTACGATACCTTAAATACTAACTGAATAAATGTTTTGCAAGGGAAAAAGGCGGGTCTCCGACATTACAACCGGACGTTCCTGTTTCGGCTTGACATTTCCGCAGTTTTTTGTTGCATTTCCCTCCAGAATAATGTTTAATGCCAACAAGAGTTTGTTTTGTCCGGATTTGCCTTACTGCAAAGGCTATCATGGCCGATGCAGTTTTTTTTTGCCCGGATAGATACCTACTCGAAGTCATTATTGAAAGGAGGTGGAATAAATGGCTAAAGGATCAGTAAAGTGGTTCAATGACAGTAAAGGCTTCGGCTTTATCTCCCAGGAAGACGGTACAGATGTATTTGTGCACTTTTCAGCTATCTCGGGCGACGGGTTTAAGTCCTTAAGGGAAGGCGAGCAGGTGACCTTCGATCTGGCCGAAGGCAAAAAAGGCCTTCAGGCGGTGAACGTTTCCGTAACGGAATAAACGAGACACAAGGAATATTCGAACGGAGAAAGCCGCTCTTATGAGTACCGGTTATTCTCCGTTTGGATATAAAAGGAGCGATTGGAAATGAAAATATATGTCGGCAACTTGTCCTACGAGACAAGTGAAAATGATTTACGGGAGGAATTTAGCGCCTTTGGCGAGACTACATCCGTAGAGATCGTTAAAGATAAATACTCCGGTCAGTCCCGGGGCTTTGCATTTGTCGAGATGTCAGACGCTAAGGAAGCCCAGTCTGCGATTGATGCCCTGAACAACAAGGAGCTTAAAGGACGCAACCTGAGCGTGAACGAGGCGCGCCCCCGGCCCGCGAGGACCACTGGCGGATATGGTGGAGGTGGAGGCTATTCGGGTGGCCGTGGCGGTAGCGGCAGAGGCGGAAGCGGAAAAGGGTCAGGTTTCGGAGGGAATAGAGGCAGAAGATAACAACAGAAGCCCTTCCGATCGAAGATGCGCCGGGGCGTAGCCGTCATATTTCTGGCATAAGACAAATCCGGAGCCGGGGAGCAGGTTACCGGCACCCTCGCTGCCCATCCGGTAATCTGTCGAACGAACCACAACCGGGATAATTTGGAGTAAAGACTTGGCAAAAAAATCAAGGGGTACCTTCGAGAAACGTCAAAAGGAGAAAGAGCGGCAGCAGAAACAAGAAGCTAAGAGATCCCGCCGACTCGAGACCAAGCAGCACAAAGCCAATGTAGAACTGAAGCCCGGCGATCAAGACCCGGATATTGCCGGTATTCGACCCGGCCCTCAGCCTCTGCCGGAGCAATGGGGTGAAAACAGCAACGATGATGAATAACCCCGTAGCCCGAACGTAACGCGAGTCCCTATACGGTCGTAGCCTCTTTACAAATTTTAGCTGACCAATCGTAGACGGAATGGGACGCGCGACTTTTTTTCCACCACATACCACCCCCCGATGGGGACTTTTTCCGAGGGATCGAGTGGACCAAAATGCGGAGCGGTTGCTCCTGCCGGAACAGTAGCTCGATAGAAAGTCTCTTCGCCTGCATCATAACGATATAGATAAAAATGACCGGCGGTTGATAGGTCAAAGTTTTCGTAAATCCACAGCCCCGGATCCCGAATAATCTCATACAGGTTGTATTCCTGGTCATCCATATTCAAAGTCCGTATTTATTTCAGGCCCTTTTGTTATTAACCATAAGTGCCGATCTGTTTTCTGTCAAGCCCGGACCAATAACACCCCCCCAAACCCATCCTTCACGCCCCAGCGCATCTTCGACAGGCGCTCATATAGTTCGTCAAGATGGTGGACGCCTATTTCGCCACGCAACTTCATAATGCCTTATGCATGTGCATGTTCCTGCCTATCCAGCAGTCTTACATTTCTAATGCTTTATTATGGCTTTTCGGCTAATGGGAGGACTTACTTAAGCGAAAAAATTTTTTCTATCTCGGGGTACGGGAGCGAACGTGAGGTAGAAGAAAAAGTTAATAGACACGCGAAACTTTTAGGCGTAAAATGTCCGAAAGGAGGGATCGGCCATGTTAGTCTTTCTAAGCGATGTACATCTCACGGACGGATCATCAGGCACAACGATTGATCCCAGGGCCTTTAGCAAGTTCTGCCGGATATTGGAGGATGTCGTAGGAGACCCCGGGGAATCCAACATCAAGAACCTGGAGATAGCGCTCCTGGGAGATATATTTGATGTCATCCGTTCTGACCTGTGGCTGCGTAAAGAAAACGACGCCCCCCAAAAGCCTGTAAGACCATGGTCAACAGCTACAGACACTGATCGAAGCGGGTGGAATCTGCAAAGATATGCCGAAGAAATTGTGGACAAAATTATCAACCAGCCGCGGAATATTAAGGCCATAGGGTATATAAGAGAGTTTCAGGAACACTGCGCCAAGTTAGGTGTTAATGTTGAACTATCCTACCTGACAGGCAATCACGACTGGCTCATTAACAGATATGCCTCCACCCGCCAGAAGATAGCCCAATTTCTGGGAATGCCGGACCCCCAGTTTTACGCCCAAAATCGCTTTCCCTATGACCGGGTTTTTGAAAGTTATAGAGTTATGGCGCGTCACGGTGACTACTATGACCAGTTCAACTATGACGGGGACAGAGATGCCTCCTCCCTGGGGGATGCCATCGTCATTGACCTGTTAAATCGTTTCCCGGAGGCCGTAAGAAAAGACCCTGTTTTGGCCCCGCATACCGACCTGTACAACCGACTAAAAGAAATTGACAACGTAAGGCCTCTCCTGGAGATCCCGGCCTGGATCCAGGGCGTTTGTAATTATACCCCTGGCATCGAACAGAGGATGCATGCCATATGGAACGACCTGGTCAATGAATTCTTTAAAATAAAATTTGTGAAGGATCACGACCGGCTTGGCCCGGACACGGTGGACTTTTTAGAGATGGCCTTGCGCCTTTCCTCTGGCTTTTCCTTTAATAAGCTTCAGGAAATCCTGGGCCATTGGGTTGTCCGCAGTTTGTACCGCAAATCCGATGATTACCGGAGATTTGCTTATAATGAGGCCGCCCTTAAGAACAACCTCGTCCGTTATGTGGTGTACGGACATACGCATCATACCGAGCAGATTCCCCTGGATATCGTGCCCATTCCCCAGAACGACGTCATAGAAAAGATCTATTTCAACACCGGCACCTGGCGTAAGGTATTTGAGCACACGACTTTTGACCAGGAAAACTGCGAGTTCATCGGCTGGCATGTCATGACCTTTATCGTCTTTTATCTTGAGGAAGAGAAGGAAAGGGATAGGAACTACGAGGTCTGGTCCGCCTCTCTGGGTTACGGGAGATAAGATAGGAAGCTGAAGGCTGAAAGCTTTAAGGAGCGGCAATGGGTACTATTGATGATTTGAGTCTAAAAGACGTTACACTGGACAGGCTGCCCCGGCTGAAACGGCTACGGGAACTTCATTTTGCTACCCGGCCGGAGATATGCGTGGAGCTTCCGCGGAATATAACCCGTTATATGAGGCATCCGGATAATCCGGCTGATTCTCCGGAACTGCGGGCCGGGAGGCTCTATAAGTACGTGATGGAGAATAAACGGCCGGTGATTGCCGATGAAAATCTCCTGGCCGGGACGACTACCGCCAGGACCATCGGCGTTGTCCTCTATCCGGACTTTATGGCCCTTTCTATCTGGCCCGAACTGGAGACCGTTAGCCGCCGGAAGAAAAATCCCTTTGGCATTACCAGGGCAGAGATAGATGAATTAAACTTCGACATATTCCCTTACTGGCCGGATCGCACCATCCAGGAGGTGGCCAGGAAGGATAACGGCAATCCCCTCTGTCAAAGGATCATGGAGCGGATTGTCTTTTACATAGCCACCAAGGTCTATTGCATATCCCATACCGTCCCTAATTACGCCATGGTAGTGGAGCGGGGGCTTCTCGATATCATAAGAGAGGCCAGGGAAAGGGGGCTTTCGCTCGGCGGCTCTAAAGAGGACAGGGCGAAAAAGGACTTTTATCAGGCCGTGCAACTCTCGCTTAGCGGGGTCATAAGCTATGCCGCCAATCTCAGCCGGGAGGCGGAGCGGCTGGCGGCAAAAGAGGTGGATACCAAACGCCGTCAGGGGCTCCTTGAGATGGCCGAGGTCTGCAAAAGGGTGCCGGCCGAAAGGCCGCGGACATTCCGCGAGGCATTAAATGCTATATGGATCTGTAAGATCGCCCTGCACCAGGAAAATGCCAATGTGGCCTTGAGCCTGGGACGATTAGATCAGGTACTCTATCCATTTTATGCTGAGGATATAAAACGGGGTATGACTCCGGCTGAGGCCGTAGAACTGGTGGGCTGCTTCTGGCTCAAGATTGCCGACCATGTGCCTTTAAGCCCGGAAACCGGCGAAGAACTCTTCGGAGGGAGCGGCTCTAATCAGGCCGTTACATTAGGCGGAGTAGATATGAAGGGTGAAGACGCCGTAAATGATCTTACCTACGTCATGCTTAAGGCCACGGAACTTCTGCGGCTCCGCGATCCCAATGTCAATGCCCGCTACTATCCGGAGGTAAACAAAAAGGAATACCTGGATCGGCTCTGCGCGGTCAATATCAATACCGGGGCCACCCCATGTTTCCATAACGATGTCTCCGCTGTTGAGACCTTGATCGGGCAGGGCGTATCCCTTGAGCATGCCAGGGATTATTCATCAGTGGGTTGTGTGGAGCCGTCAAGTAGTGGCCGGGCCTACGGTCACACCGGCTGTATATTAATGAATCTTACCTCGGCCCTGGAAATGGCCCTTTGGGGAGGCAAACACCGCCTGACCGAAGATGAAGAGGTCGGGCCAAAGACAAAACCGGCCGTGGACATGACTTCTTTCGCGGAATTTAAAAAGGCCATGGAAACACAGCTTGGCTGGCTGATTAATCAAGTCGTAACTTTGAATAACAACTTAGGCCGGGCCCACCAGGAGATACACCCCACACCCATGCTTTCCGCCCTGATGGAAGGCTGCATAGAGAAAGGCAAAGATGTCATCTATGGCGGCGCTACCTATAACTCATCCGGCGCGGCCATGATCGGGCTGGCCGATGTGGTGGATTCAGTAACGGCCATTCAGGAATTCGTTTTTGATAAGAAAAAGTTCACTATGGCCGAGATGATTTCGGCCATAAACGCCGACTGGAGCGGACCTTATAAAAGGCTTCAGGTTATGGTTAAGGCCTCACAGGAAAAGTTCGGCACGGATAGCCGGATGGCCAGGGCTAATGCCGATTGGTTGATAGGTTTCCTGCATGATACTTTCCAGAGCAAGGAAAATTACCGGGGCGGCAGATATACGGTCGGTTACTGGACCATGACCAACCATGCCGGATTCGGGGCGCTCACCGGCGCGCTGCCCAACGGCCGGATGAAGAGTGAGCCATTTGCCAGCGGCATTACACCGGTCTCCGGTTCCGCGCCGGTTCTGACCTCCTGCCTTAATTTTGTGGCCCGCATGGACCACACCAAAATCGCGGATGGCCATGCCCTGAACCTTAAGTACACCCCCTCTACCACGACGCTGCCCGGGTTTGCCAACACCATCGAGGCCTTTTTTAAGATGGGCGGCCTGCAGGTGCAGTTCAATATCATTGACCGCAAGACCTTGGAGGACGCGAGAAAGTATCCGGAGAAGTATCCGGACCTTTTTGTGAGGGTGTCCGGATATACGGCCTATTTCAGGGACCTCAACCCTCACATGCAGCAGGAGATAATCACCCGTGCGGAGTATGACCTGGCTACCGGCACGGAGATTTGAAATAGGCGATAGGGAGCATGGCCATGTTTGATATCGAAAAATTTATAAGCGGGTTATCCGTGGATAAGGCCCTGGACCGGCTCGGCGAGAAGTTTTTAAAAAGCCTTGAGGACGAGACGGCCGAGACGTTTTTAGAGGCCCTGCTGGCCTTTATGAGGATCAAATTTATGTTAGACCCGGCCTATCGCAAGAACATCGAAGGCTTTAGGGGGCGTTATCAGTTCAGGAGCAGGGATGGCGGTGTGGCCGTGCTGGTTAAATTTGAAGATGGTGATATGAAAATAAGGGAGAAGGCCTCTGACGACGTTAACGTCATAGTATCCTTTAAAGATGGCCGGGCCTTAATGAACTTTTTGCTCTCGGCCAACCGGGATATTTTAAAAGGACTTCTCAATAACGAAGTGGTTGTGACCGGCAATCTTAACTATATGTACAAGTTTGGCTTTATGGCCAACCATCTCCAACTGGAGTTGACCGGTAATCTGCCTTAATGACCGCTTCTCCAACGGCGAATCTAACAACCACGCCTTCGGCGGATCTGACGACAGCGCGGCCCCTGGTTTTTGATATTAAGAGACACGCCCTGGAAGACGGGCCTGGTATTCGTAGCACGGTCTTCTTTAAGGGATGCCCGTTAACTTGTTTATGGTGTCAGAACCCTGAATCCATTGACCTTGGCCCGGAGATCGGGTTTTATCCCCGGGACTGTATAAGATGCGGCGATTGTGTCTCCGCCTGCCCGGCAAAAGCCTGTGCGCTCGAAAACCCTTTTCTGATCGACCGGGAAAGGTGTACCAGGTGCGGTGACTGTGTGGAGGCCTGCCCCGGACGCGCCCTGAGGTTGATCGGCCGCTTTTATCCGGTTGATGAACTGGTGGAGATTCTCCTTAGGGATAAGACCTTCTATGAGGTCTCCGGCGGCGGGGTGACCCTTTCAGGCGGTGAGCCGACCGTTTTTATGGACTATGCCTTGGCTGTTTTAAAGGTGTTGAAGGATTCAGGCATCCATACGGCCATCCAGACCAACGGATTTTTCGCCTGGAGGGAGTTTGAGGAAAAGATACTTCCCTATGTGGATTTGATCATGTTTGATGTCAAATTGGCGGATGCAGACAAACACCGGGAATATACCGGCCGGAGCAACGAACCGATACTGACCAACCTTAAGAATCTCCTGTCGAAGATACGCCGGGGCGGGGACGAACGGGCGGAGGCGGTCTTGCCGCGCATCCCGCTTATCCCGGGATTTACGACCACGGTGGAAAACCTGCGATCCATATCAGACTTGCTGGAAGGGTTGGGTGTAAAAAAATGTTCTTTGCTTCCTTATAACCCGACCTGGATTTCCAAGGCCGAGAGTATCGGGAAGAAGGTTGATCCCAGGATCTCCAGGCATCTGCTCACACCAGGGGAATTTAAGACATATCAGGATATATTTGCCTGGGCGGAGTTGGTCAGGTTTTAGTTGGTGAAGTTCAAGCTGTCACTCGTCACTGGTCATTAGTCATTAGTTAAGTTGGGAAAATGGATCAATTTTACCAGTGACAAATGACTATTGACTAATGACATTCGCTAGTTGGATTCTGTCATTTGAACATGCGTAACGAGCGCATTTTCCGCACCTTGCTTCAAATTCAGACTTATAGCCTTAAAGGAGGGCCGCACATGTCGCAGATACGCCGGGGCGTGAAAATAAAATGGCTGCCTGTTTTGGTATCGTTCTTTACGTTATTAATTATTACCTCCTGCGCCACCACTCCTCAGCCCAGGCCGGAAAGACCACAGCTCACGCCGAAGTTTACAGAATTTAAATTCGACACCACTGACATCCGGGACGATCCCGTGTTTCTGGCCATCGGGAAGGATTTGGAAGGGAAGGCGTCTATCCTTGAACTTATGCATTTTTACATGAAAGAACTGGAAAAAGATGCCTCTCCGGATTCTCCCTATCTCGGGCGACTGGCCTGGCTTTTTGCCAAGGGGCGTCCGGTCGATCTCCGGGGTCATCACTATGGCCTGACGCTGGTCTTAAAAAAGGGAGAACACCGCTATGGCGGTTTCCTTAATCGCCTCTGGAGCGCAACCTTAAGCGAGGCCTCACCATGGGACGGCAAGATATTTGAACCCGCTATCAATGCCGAGCTTGCGGAATATACAGAAGGCTGGGAAAAAGGCGCCGTCCCTACCTTTATGGGCATAAACTGTTTCAAAGAGGTCTGGGGATCGGTCTGGAATGTCCTGAGTACGGAGGTGCTTACCTTTTGGCTCGGCCTGAAGGACGCGCCGCCGGCAGAGAAAGAGAAATATGGGTATGATAAAAAAGGCGGACTCTTTATAGCGCATAGGGCAGAATCAGTATATCCCGGCAATCCGGGCAAGCAGGTTCTCCAGCTCAATTATCGGTGGCGTAACCTTAAAAATTCTCCGCCCCTACGCTATCTTATAGATGAGTTAGTAGAGATAGCCGACGGACTTTATCTCGGGCAACTGCTTTTTGCCACCGACAACATTCTCAAAGATTATGATCCCGGTTGTCCGGCAGCCGCGTACCAGTACGAACATTTTGGCTATTTCCTGTTGATGGATGACGACTGGAACCGAGAAAAGGTCTATCTTATGACTCCCGGCTCCTGACTCCTAACTTCTGTATTCTGTATTTTTATTCTGTAACCTAAAGGAGGATTAATATGAAGGCTCAAAGTAACAACCTCAGATGCTTTATCCTATGCCTTGTGGCTATTTTTCTTTCTTCCTGCGCCGTCGCCGGCAGGCAGGGAGAAGGCCTGGGGCCTCAACCGGAAAAGTTTACCCGGTTTACTTTTAAAAAAGAATGTATGGAAGGCCCAAAAGACCGGTTGCTGGCGGAAATAGAAAGGGATCTGAAAGAAAGAGGGACAGTTTTAGCCCTGATGAAATTTTATTCGGATGAGCTACAAAAGGACATAGGCACAAAATCACCGTATTTTGACAAACTCCAAAAGATATTTAACTGTAGCATTGCGCCTCAGGACATGCAGGGTTACGTACACGGCGCAGTGGTGGCCTTTCAGAGTCAGGAACTGGTTAAATGCCTGAATATCAACCTCCTCAACATCCCCTGGCCCCTGGTCAGGGTCTTTTCGCCCTGGACCGGCAAGACCTTTGAAGAATGTAAAGTGGAAAGGCTTAAAGATATAACCGATGGCTTTGAGACCGGCCAAGTCCCAACGACCTGGGGTTCCAATACCTACAGCGCCCGGACATCCCGCCAGAAAGCGGCCGTGGACGCCATGGAAGCCCTCCAGATAGAATTGGAGCCGGCTACAGCCGAAGAGATAAGAACCCGTGACTATGATGTGAAAGGCTTCTTTTTTATTGGCCGGGAGGGCCGATCGGTTAACCCGGATAATAAGGGACGCATGGTCTATCAGTTTAACTATCGCTGGCCCAAGCTCAAGACCTTTCCGCCGGATAACTACTGTATCGATGAGATAGTACAGATAGCCGAAGGCCTCTATATGGGCCAGCTTCTCTATGCTACGGATATCTCCAGGGCATACAATCCAGGTCTTGATCCAGACCTGTACCGGTACAGGAATTTCGGTTATTTTCTACTCCTGGATGAGGACTGGGAAAAGATGAGGGTTGAGATCGGATTCGATGTAGTAAGATGAAACACACATGCCGTATGATGACACAAGGACAATGAAAATAATCCCCCTCACCCCCCTAGTAAAGGGAACATCCGTTAAATCCCCCTTTGGGAAAGGGGGATACAGGGGGATTTTCAGATGAAAAAGGGTTCTTCAGGGGTTTGTTGGCGAAGGGTCCCTGGGGGCATCTGATCCGGTTTGACGAGGCATGAGGACTTAGTCCGGGCAGAGGGATTCCCTATGAGATTTCTACTTAAATTTTTCCTTTTCGTTGGTCTGATTCTTGGGGCCACAAGCTGCGCTACCTACCGCATCGATGTAACCGGCTATTTGGATCCGGCACGCCCTCCATCTCTGGTCCCCGGCAAGACAATATTTGTAGTACAGAGCCCGGAAGCCGACAACCCTCTCCTTGAAAGAGAGGTGGCGTCAAAAATAGCCCGGCTGCTCAAAAAAAAGGGTTATCCACTTTCCCCGGCTGAGGATGCGGACTTTCACCTTGTCTTTCGGTATGGGATAGGTCGAGGCCCTTTGTATACAGGATTTATTTCGAGACCTCAAGACATCAGAGCCTATGATCCTTATTCAAAGACGTGGTATTATGAAACTGTATACAGGTATGAACCTTATTCCATTCAGTATCTTACCCGGTCATTATCAATAAGAGTGATAGATGCCCATAAACTACGTGAATCCGGTCAAACGGAGGTAGTCTGGGCGGGCGACACTGTGAGCGAGGGAGAGAGCCGTGACCTTAGAATCGTGATAGATTATCTACTGGTGACAACATTTGATTATTTCGGAAAGGATACCGGCAGAACTGTTCAAACTACGTTAGCTCCCACGGACCCTCGCGTAATACGTTTAAGGGAAAACAGATAAGGTGTTGTGCGGGACACGTATTGACTGCGTTGAACATGCATAGCGAGCGCATTTCTCCCCCCTTTTGTGCTTGACGCCACCCTCTTTTTTCTCTATGACTATGAAAAAAGGCAGTCGACAGCTAACATGCAATGTTAAGACTTAATGGTGATATGAATAACATAAAAGACATAGGGAGATTTCAAAATGAGACCCGACGAAATTAAGCAAGAAATAAAAAAATTAAATCTTTCGGAAAAATTATTGCTGATAGAAGATATCTGGGATTCTATCGCCCAAAGTAACTCAGAGCTCCCGATGCCTGAATGGCAAAAACGAGAACTTGATAAAAGATATAGCCAATACAAAGCCGGCGAACAAAATCTTCATGATTGGCAGTCAGTTCACGAGGGAATAAGGAATAAATACAAATGAAGCTTCGTTATACTGACAGGTCAAAAGATGATGTCGAATTAGCTTTTGCTTGGTATGAAAGACAACGGAGGGGACTTGGCTTTGAGTTTCTGAATTGTGTAGAGGCCGCCTTGCAAAACATTATTCATTATCCGGAGATATACCAAATTCGATATTCGTGTTTTCGTGGGTGCCCGATAAGAAGATTCCCTTTTTCTATATTTTATACGATTGAACATAATGCAATTATAATACATTCTGTATTTGACAATAGACAAGACCCAAAAAAGAAGCCTTAATCGGGGTACCCGGGGGCTTCTCTCCCCTGGTCCCCACACCACCTGGCATCCGCCTGCGGCGGACTAGGCGGTTCATGAAGCCTATCGGGCCGTAGCTGGATAATAGATGTTCACCTACGGGCGGGCGACACTGTGAGCGAGGGAGAGAGCCGCGACCTTAGAAGCGTGATGGATTATCTGTTGGTGGCAGCATTTGATTATTTCGGAAAGGATACCGGCAGAACCGTTCAAACTACGTTAACTCCCACGGACCTTCGTGTAATACGTTTAAGGGAAAATAGATAAGGTATTGCAGGGCATGGGGGACATCCTAAATTACATACCCACAACATACCTACAACGTTTCATCTTGGAATATCGATCAATTCCTGCTATAAAATCAAACAATACAGCTATACTGAGCCGATAAATTTCCAAATAACAACGTGGCGTGCGCGGTTCAGTTTAACTATACTTTTTAAGGGCGGCTTCGCGCCGTAAAAACTCTTATTCGAAGGCGTGAGATGAAGAATTGATCCAGCACGGGGCGATGTTAAGGATAAGACAATGAAACGATTAATCGTTTTTCTAAGTTCGGCAATGGCTGGCGAGCTCGACAGCGAAAGGGGCGGGATCAGGATTCTCTTTGGGACTGACGCAGTTCTCAAAGAGTTCTTTGAACTTTATGCCATTGAGGAACACGCTAGCCCGCGACCTATTGAAAAGGCCTATATCGACGAAGTGAGGCACTCAGATTTGCTTATCCTCTTGTTGGACGAACAATTACGCGATGCGGTCGAAAAAGAGTTTTTGGAGGCCAGTAATTCAAATCTGAGAATATTCGTTTACATTCGGAACACAGGTAAACGAGACGAAAGGTTAGCAGAATTCATCGGGCAACAGGCGTACCGGGTTCATTGCGGATCATTCAATGACCCCATGGACCTGTGCTCCAAGATCAGAAACGACATCCTATCTGACCTGACACGTAAGTATTCCGAGACAATAAGGGTTGAGAAACTAGACCAAGATTATGTGGCCGTTTCATCGACCAGAGAATACTTCGGGAGTAGCCTACGATACTATGACCACGACCTTCTAATGCGCATCTCTGAAAGCGACACGTTCAGAGACATGGACGCAGATCAGTTGGTTGTTCTTGCAACATTAAGGGCGGAAGAAACTGGGAATTTGAAGGAAGCTCTTTTGATCTACGAGATCATTCTCCTGAGAGACCCATACAATTGGCAAGCATACAATAACAGAGGTCTTGTCTTGTACGAAATGGGGCATCTGGATGATGCTCTTTTCAGTTACAAGAAAGCCTTGGAATTGAATAGCGAAGCTGATGCCACGTTATATAACATCGGAATCTATTATCGAGACAAGGGCCGATACGATGAGGCAATTGAGTACTATCTGAAAGCATTGGCTATAAAGCCAGACAAGGCGTCTGCATTGGGGCATTTGGTGGGGATTTACTTCTCAAGAAAGGAGTACACGAAAGCTCTGGAATATGCGGAGAAAGCGTGCTCATTCGAAAAAAACCATATTAACTTGTCAAATCTTTGCATAGCACTCGCCTTGGTGGGAATAAAGGAAGAAGCACTTACCAAGACTGAGGGCCTAAGAGATACCAAATACCATGAGAAGATTAGAGCCTACATTTTTTACTCTTCAGAGGAGTGGGGCAAGTGCATGGTAGAGATAGACAAATTCTTTCAATTATGGGGCTTTGACTATGATCTTTCCATAAAAAGAGTCTATTGCCTAATCCATATGAATGACATTAAGGGGGTTATCGCCTGGCTAACTGAACTTGAGGAAAAGCATTACCTGTATCCTTCCGACTACAACAATATTGGTTGGACGCTTTACGAGAGAAAACTTGAGTTGCAATACGCGGCGCGACTTCTAAGGAGGGCGGTTGAAGGAGATCCTACGATTCTTGCAGCATGGAAGAACCTTCAGTGCGTGTTGGGAGAATTGAAGGAAGTTGAGGAGGGACTTCTGGTTTCCGATCGGGCGCTGAACTACTTCCCTGGTGATACCGGCGTGATAATGAATAGGGCTAAGTTTCTATTTTTTTCTGGAGATATCCGCCAGGCTGCCAGTTTCGCAATCCGCGAACTCACAAGGCTATTTGGCCGGGAAATGCCAGCCTCAGAAATTGAAGAAATGATAAACCAATCATTCGTAAATGCTGGGATAAGGAACATAGAGTCTTTCGAGAGTATCGTCAAGGCGTTGGTACAGTTTGAGCGTAGCAAGTCACAGAAACAGACGAACGGACAAGGGAATCACTAAACCGTGAAATGCCTTTGTAACTTTTGGAACCAGAAATCCTGTCATGTCTTCTAGTTATCTTAAGTCTGGGATGTTGGGACGCTGGTAAAAAAGTAACAAAACCTTATTCGATTAATTGCAACCCATTACCATCGACCGGGACAATCTTCGGTCTTTTTCGTCATGTTTCCGATTTCAATTCTTGCTCTATACGTTCGCTTAGAAACATTTTAAGCAAGGACTGATAAGGAATGTCACGTTTGTTTGCCAAAAGTTTAAGTTCTTCTATCATGAATTCCGGGAGACGCAACGAGATCGTCTTAAGTGAAGGTTTGAGATTGGGTAAAACTACCCTCCCGGCCTTTTTCCAATCGACGTATTCAGTTGAATCCGCAGTGGCCCAAAATTTACGCTCTTCATCTTCCGATGTAAATTTGGGGATCTTCTTTTTCATAATAATTCGTACTCCTTTCTCTCTTTCTTGTTCATATCCCTGGCCGAGATGACCCGGATACGATTACTCCTGATCGTAAAAACTACAAATAAATACCTTTGGGCGTCTGTATGCCCCAAGGCGTAAAATCGCCTTTCCCCTTTCGAATGTTTTTCATCCTGGGCTGTAATCAAAGGCCGATTGAAAAAAACCTGCTCACATTCTGCAGCCGACACGCCATGTTTTTCCCAATTCTTCAGGAGGTTCCCTTCGTCCCATTCAAATCCAACGCATTTGACCAGTTGATCTATTATACCCATAAATTATGTATATCTCAGAAATATACAATTTGTCAAGAAGCTTGAAGACATTGTAGTAGCCCCACATGTGAACAAGCCTCTGTCTTATCAAAATTTGGTGATGTAATAATACGGGACGGGGGCACATCCTATATTAACTCCCGTCTATGCCGGAGACTTGGACAACAGGCAGGCCCTTACCAGTCTGGCCTCCTCATAGGTTACCATCCCCTCCGAATGCTCTACTATGGGGTTGAGATTCCACTGCTGGAGCGTCAGGAACAGGGCTTCGATTTGCTGCCGCTTTCCGGGATCAATAAGACGGTCTATATCGACATCGCGGCCGTCGTGGATAAGCCGTTCCATGTGCGCGGCAATAGTGGACGGCGCAAGTCCACGCAGCCTTGCGATTTCCTCCAGTGATAATCCTTTCCTGAAGAGTCCATACGTCTCCTCCACTGTTTCGCCCTTTTTCTTTTTCGGGCCGGGCCCGTCATCGAAAGCGCTATATTGTCCGGCTCGCGTGGAAATGCCGGGGTTATCATCCAGGTATCTTCTTATGGCACGCACAAAGGCCTCTCCGTACCGTTCGAGCTTGGCAGCGCCAACCCCACTGATTCTGCTCATATCGGACGGGGTCACCGGGGAGATCCTGGCCATCTCACGGAGGGTCTTGTCTGAGAATACGATAAAGGGCGGAACGTGCTCGTCTTCGGCAATGCCCTTCCGCACAGTAACAGTTTAGTGGTAACAGTTTAGTCCCTATTTTAAGTTATCTTTTCGGTGGAGGAAAGTATCAACTTGAATTGTCATACAGGGCAGCCTGAGCTATTTTTGTATCGGATGTGAAGAGTATTTGC